>NZ_JANAVL010000013.1:0-81661 GCF_024213455.1 Domibacillus sp. A3M-37
CCGAACACGGCAGTTAAGCTCTTCAGCGCCGATGGTAGTTGGGGGTTTCCCCCTGTGAGAGCAGGACGCCGCCTGGCACGACAGGACAACTTGAATATTCAGGTTGTCTTTTTTTGTTCCAAACAAATCATTATGGTAATTTCGTTTATATGAAAAGGCGGTTGAAGCCGTGAATATGAAAATAATGATTAATGAAGCTTTATAATTTATAGAACGGATTTCGGCTGCACTTCGGCAAATAAATGAGCGTGTCGCTACGTTCAAGCGGACAGCAGACGTGATTGCCGAAACGGCAGAAGAAAGTGCCAGAAACACAGAGGGAGTATCAGCCGCAATAGAAGAGCAACTTGCATCGATGGAAGAAATTTCAGCTGCGGTTAAATCGATAGCGCAAACGGCGGATGATCTTCAATCGATGGTGCATCAATTTAAAATATAAAAACGATCCACCTTTCTGAAAAGACGGGTGGTTTTTTGTGGTTTGGCTGGTTTTTATTTAACGCCGTCCGTACTTTGGATGCGTCTAAGACATCACTTGCGTCAATTGCAATTAATACGGTACTTTCTGGGGCGAGCGGTTGTGCGGTTGTACTGTTCATGACACTGAAAAAGTTTGGCAAAACCGATCCAAGTATGACGATGAATGGTGTTCTGGCCGGGCCTATTTTCGATTAAAGCAGCCTGCGCGTTCCTCCCGCAGTGAAAAAACTCTCTCCCTTTTAACGGGGACAGGTTTTTTTGCGACAGAAAGTGTTTAAAGGTTTTTAGGCGTGGAAAACTCCTTATTATTGAGAGGAAGGAGGAGTTTCGTGATTATCCTTAGTTTAGTGTTTGCGATTGGTTTTGCGGCCATCCATTTTTCAGCAAAGTATATGGCATTTATTAGCCGCGTTTCAAGAAGCCGATTTTTATCCTTTGCGGGCGGCATAGCAGTTTCTTATGTGTTTGTACACCTTCTGCCAGACTTAAATACACACCAGCAAGTATTAGAAAAAGCTGATAATGGTGTGCTTCAATTTGTTGAAAATCACGCTTATTTGATGGCGCTTTTTGGACTTGCTCTGTTTTATGGACTTGAAAATGCGGTATCACGCGCTACAAAAGACAAACAGACGCATGTAGGTTCAGGCATCTTTTGGATTCATATCGGAATATTCCTTTTTTATAATATGCTGATTGGTTATCTGCTTATTCAAGAAGAGTTTGAGCATGTAATGGGGATGGTATTTTATTTTCTAGCCCTATCCGTTCATTTTGTGACGGTGGATCAAAGTATGCGGGAAACACACCAGCATGTTTATGACCGGTATGGACGCTGGATCCTCACGGCTGCGGTTTTGGTCGGCTGGAGTATCGGTGCTGTTACGCAGCTTGAGGAAGCGTTAATTTCTATGATGTTTGCTTTTTTATCTGGTGCACTCATTTTGAATGTCCTGAAAGAAGAGCTGCCGGAAGAAAGCGATAGTAGTTTCGGCGCTTTTGCCACAGGATTAACCGTATATTCTATTTTACTTTTAGTTGCATGATAAAGCTCCGGTGCTGACTGACCGGGTTTTTTCTTATTCATATGTATCGAAACAGACTTTTTCAAGTTATAAAAGAAGAGAATGGCAGGGAGGAGTTCATAAATCAGTATAAAAAGGAACGAAGGGGGAAGGGTAAAGAAAAAGAAAAGTGGGATGAGCATGCCGATTATTGTATCCATTAGTACATTTAACCCTCCGAATATAGTGGAACAAAAACAAACAGCCCAATTTGCCCATGAATTATTTAAAGATGATTTTCGAGATATCGAGCGGCTCTTAGCTGTTTTTCAAAATGGGCAGATTCAAAAACGTCATTTTGCGATGCCGTTAAAATGGTTTGAAAAGGATCACAGTCTGCAGGAGCGAAATTATTTATATGTTAAGAAGGCTGTTGATTATGGAATTGAAGTCATTTCGCGGTGTCTGGATAATGATCGATTTTTAATGAATCCACTGTCAGCTGATGAAGTTGAGGCTGTTTTTTTTATTTCCAGTTCGGGTATAGCGACCCCAAGCATTGAAGCGAGAATCATGAATCATCTGCCGTTTTTGGATAATACAAAACGCATACCGATCTGGGGGCTTGGATGTGCCGGGGGGGCAGCGGGTATTAGCCGGGCTTATGAGTATTGCTTAGCTTTTCCTAAAGCGAAAGTACTTGTTTTGTCGGTTGAGTTATGCAGTTTAACGTTCCAGCGAAACGACCGTTCTAAAAGTAATTTAATTGGCACATCGCTATTTGCGGATGGGGCTGCATGTGTATTGATGGCTGGTGACGAGGCGGGAGTAAAGACGAAAAAACTCATGCCTTCCGTTTTAAAAACAGAATCAAAACTACTTCCTGATTCTGAGGACGTTATGGGATGGGATTTGAAAGACAGTGGTCTTCATGTTGTTTTTTCCCGGGATATTCCGATGATCATTCGCAACTGGCTCGGGCATTTTGTGAACACTTTTTTAAAGAATCAAAAGCTATCTATTGAAGAAATTGCACATTTTGTAGCACATCCAGGCGGTAAAAAAGTGCTCGATGCCTATGAGGATACGTTGCAGCTTTCAAAGGAAAAAACATCACATTCTCGTGCTGTTCTTTCGGAATTTGGCAACATGTCGTCCCCTACCGTTTTATATGTACTTGAACATTTCATGATGGATGAAATGAAGAAAGGGGATTACGGATTAATGGCTGCTTTAGGACCGGGGTTTTCAGGAGAATTAGTTCTATTACAATGGGGGAAGGGAATATGAGAGAGTTGTTTTGGCTTTTTATCCTATTCGTTTGTGTACAGCGGATTTCAGAATTGATTATAGCCAAGCGAAATGAAAAATGGATGCTTAGTCAAGGCGGTTATGAAACGGGTGCGCGCCACTACCCGTTCATCGTCGCTCTTCATATTAGTTTTTTTATTAGCCTTATCATCGAAGTGGAACTCCTTCATAAGACAATTATTTCGGACTGGCCCTTGTGGCTGACTTTGTTTTTGCTTACCCAGCTAAGCAGAGTGTGGACTCTTCGTTCACTTGGAACCTTTTGGAATACGAAAATCATTGTACTGCCCGGAGCAAAAATTGTTAAAAAAGGACCGTATCGATGGGTTCGTCATCCAAACTATATCATTGTCACAATGGAATTTATCATTATTCCTTTTCTGTTCCAAGCATATTATACGGCGCTAATTTTCACTTTGCTTAATGCGTTCATGCTCACTGTGCGAATTGCGGCGGAAGAACAAGCGTTAATGAACGCCACCGATTTCAAGAAAGGGTATTAAGTTTACCTGGAAGTTGGACATTGATTTACAGGAGTGATCATTAGTCACCGCCACCGCCTCCACCGCCGTCGCCACCTCCACCATCGCTTCCGCCGCCGCTGTCTCCGAAGAAACCGCCGCCCCCATCAGATGAAGAGGAAGAACTTCCGGGAGGTGCGCTCCATTTCCATGTGTGTGCAACATAGTTGACTGGTTCTTGATCAGTCAGCATCAAATAAGCGAGCGGGGCTGTAGCAGCCATGGCCGGTTCTACTGGTGTTTCGGGTGCTGATCGTTTAGCGCGCAGCAACAGTGAACGGACCATCCATTTTTCTAAATCGCCTTCCGGAATTGACTTCATTTTTTGAAACTTATTTATATCTGATTTTGTGATGGCTGCTTCACTAGAAAGTAAAAAGCGTGGTGTCAGAGCATACAGCAGCGCATTCAGTAAAATGAACAAAAGGAGCCAAAGTGCGGCATCGGTATCGTACAACATGGCGACAGCAATGATAGATACGATATAAAAAAGAATGACCGGCCACCGTTTTTTCGGCTTCCGCCAAATGACAAGCAAAAGCACAAGGCCGATCACGCCGTAAACAATGCTTGTTGAAGCGGCTAAGGAGTCTACGGCGTACGCGTATAAAATAAAGGCATACACGGTTAGCAGCATCAATTTTTTTAAAAAGGATGGGATCCCGCTGCTGAAAAAGCCATCATTTTTTAATTCCTGTACAATGCAGTCTGCCCATTCTTCTTGTTGCTCTTGGTAATAACGGACTTTCTTGTGCAGATGGCTGCCCTTTTTTAATATTTTTTCACGTTTTGTCACCCCAGCAAGATCATGTATGGTAAACGTTTTTCGGTTTTTAAACAACATCTTTATCAATTTCTGGTCGCATGCCGGAACTTTTCTCAGCTTAACGTTTAGTGTAAATTGAAGCGTTTCATCCGGCGCTTCCGGGTCTTTTTGGAAGCGTCCTTTTGATTGAACAGTCTCCACTGTTGCCATTCCTCGTTCAACCAGTGAATAAAGACCGGCCAGAAAAGCATATTCATCAGAACGTCCATTGCGGTCAATCATATATAAATAAAGTGGATCGTGGTGCAACAAGGAAGAGGAATCGCCCGGACCGCCGCGAAAGCGCAGTAAAAAAACAACAAGAATGCCAAGGGAGGCAGCGGCCGACAGCACTTTCAAAATCGTTTCCAGCTTCTGTTTTTGGTCTTCTTTTTTATAAAATGACTGGGCCAATGTATTTTCTTTTTCCACCGCTTTTGTCAATGTCACAGGCGCAGCCGGTTTGTCCTGTATCATCATCACGGAAGACGGAAACAGGACACGCACTTCCGTTAAAGAATAAAACGGCGACTTCGGCGTTATAAAGCGGACTACTTCCGCTCCTTTTTCCTCCACAACTCCGAACCGGTCATGCATAAACGCATAATAGCGGGAAGGTTCGATAGACTCTGGAAAAACGACGTCGATTGTGACGTTTTCGAGTGTTTTATCATGGTGGTCGTCCGTTCCGAAAAAAGGAATCGTTAAATCGCTGTAAGCTTCATAAGAACGGACGGCATTGACAAGTTCATATGTAAAAAAAACGGACTTTTCTTCGTCCTCTGAGAGAAGGTCGGCACTGTACGTGTTTTCATCCCGGCTGACCGTCAGTGATTGCAAATCAGCTTGATTAACGAAGCCGGGCTCCGCTGATTTGTTGGTCAGCTCATAAGCTTCAAAGTTCTGTACACCGTTATGCCCGTCTGTATGAATAGATCGAATTGCATGGTCGTATTTTCCGTTAAATGTATAATGGAAAATTTCGTTTACTAGAACATTGCCATTTGTCTGGATCCAAGCGCGGATCTGCACTTCATCAATATTGTACGACCTGGCCATAGCCGGTGTGGCAAACGTAAAAAGAAAAAGAATAAAAAATAGCAATTGTTTTTTCATTATTGCAACCTCCTTTATTATCCATACGAATAATAAAAAAGAAAAGATTCGAAAAGAAGGGAAATAATACAAAAGACCCGCCATTTATCGAATTGTGGCGAGTCTTTCATATACTTGAGAAAGGGTCGTAACACCCATTTTTTGAAGTTTTTCAACATATACAGCCCAAAGAGCCGCAGTAAGGCGTGCATCACCAAGTGCATGATGGCGGCCGACAACGGGAATCTTGTTATGTTCGCAGCAATCTTCGAGGCGGACATAAGGATTGTCCGGTTCGGCAATCCGATACATAAAAGACGTATCAATTAGACGATGTGAAAAAGGCGCACGGAAATATTTACGGCTTGCGTACGTCATAAACGCTTTTTCATGGCTGGCATGATGGGCAACGAGCGGGGAAGCGCCACTGAACTTAAAAAACTGTTCAATTGCTTCAGCAGGCTCTGGCGCGTTAACCAATTCTGATTCATCAAGGCCGGTCAGTTCTTTGACGAGAGGCGGAATTTCTTCGATAAAGCGAACGAGTGAATAATATTCATCTTCTACGCGGCGGCCCGTTACCTTCACGGCGCCAATTGACAAAATTTGATCGCCTTTATCCGGATGAAACCCTGTTGTTTCCAAGTCGAACACAATTACCTGTAATTCATTGAGCGGAATCGATGTTGTTTGTTTCGTTTTTAAGTCCCGCTGAAGACTGCGCATAAACGCCATATCGTGGCGGCCGCCTTGCAGCCCTGTAAAACGGTTCCCGCTTAAATTTTTCATAAAATCGTTAAAGCCCATTGTGCATCATCCCTTTGCTGTAAATCGCTGCACGTAATGATGAAGGGATTCCGCAGTTTTTAAAATATGGCGCAGCTCCCGCTTGCGTACCGGTCCGAGTGAATCAATATTCACAAAATGGGAACTGTCATAATCCGGTGCATTTTTTAATGCGCGGAGCCTGAACTCGAGCAGCGTCCGGAAAGCTTCTTCATAATCATCGATGCGGCCGTCATAAGCAGGAATCTTTTTTAATGCTTTCATACGCATTAACGTGGAGGAAGGTTCGATTCCTTCTTTCATTGCAAGTACCCGAATAGCATTGACATATGGCAGGAACGCAGATTGTTTTAAATTTAACGACCCCGCATGCTGTCCGTTTTGTTCAGTGAAAATCTGTCCGAATAAGCCGACTGACTTTTTCATGAATTGAATGTTTTCGAAAAAACGTTTCAGCTTGTGCGAATCTTGTTGTAGTGCAGTGGTTATTTGCTTTTTCAAAGCGGAAACCGGTGCTTTTTTTCCGTGCAGTACCCGGGCGTCGCAAATCATATGAAGTGAGCGGATCGTATCTAGTGTTTCGGCATCAATCCATGAAGCAATCTGTTCTTTCCAGCCCGCTGACGAACGGCACCAAACAGGATTAGAACTCATGACCTTCCCTTCGCAATACGGGTAGCCGGTCTCATTTAAGCCATCTGAAAATGTTTGGCCTAACTTGAGAAAATAGCCAGCAGCTTCTTCTGTATCCAGCTCGAATACGATGCCATGGTCCTGATCGCTGATTATGCCCTGTTCAAAACGTCCGGCGCTGCCGAGCAAAAACAAGGAGTATGGGCAGGGGGGGGAACCATATTGATTTTCATGGTTCTGCAGGGCGATGGTGAACACCTGCTTCATAATATTGTCATGAAAGGTATTCAAGTGCTGTGTTGAATGGAGATGCTGATCGATCGTTCCATCTTTTTCCTGGCGGATGTCCGCGTATATCTGTTCTCGGGTCGTCATCGTACTCACTTCCTTTTTACATTAATAATACGCAAAGCGGCTTCGCTTTGCGTATTATTAATATTATTTTCCTGCTGCTTTCGATGGATTATCAGCGAATACTTCCGGATAGCCATAAGTACCGTGTTCGCTGATGTCGAGACCCATGATTTCTTCTTCTTCAGAAACACGCAGTCCGCCAAGAAGCTTTTTGATGATGAAAAGAATCACGAATGATGCAACGAAAGCGAATGCGCCTGAAACGAATACGCCCATTGCCTGAACGCCAAGCTGTGCAAAACCGCCGCCATAGAAAAGACCAGGCTGTCCGACTGTTGCAAGTTCAGGTGTTGCGAAGAAACCAGTTGACAACGTACCCCAAATTCCAGGAATACCGTGAACGGAAAGAGCGAAGATTGGATCATCAATACCGAGTTTCTCCATTAGTTTCGCACCGTAGAAAACAAGAACACCGGCGATTAAACCGATCACAACGGCTGCCCATGTATCAACGAATGCACAAGATGCTGTGATTGCAACAAGGCCGGCAAGTGCGCCGTTTAAAATCGTTGGAATGTCTGATTTACCGAGAACAACCCATGAAATAATCAAGGCCGCAACAGCACCTGCACCAGCAGCAAGCTGTGTATTTAATGCAACGAAGCCGAAGAATCCAGCATCAACTGATACTGTACTGCCTGCGTTAAAGCCGAACCAGCCAACCCATAAAATCAATACACCGAGTGATGTGAAAACCTGATTATGTCCGTGAATCGCATTAGCAGAACCATCTTTATTAAAGCGGCCAATCCGCGGTTTAAGCAAGATGGTGGCAGCAAGAGCAGCCATCGCGCCGGTTAAGTGAACAACGGTTGATCCGGCGAAATCCTGCTTGCCGTGTTCTGCAAGCCAGCCGCCGCCCCAAATCCAGTGTGCGACAACTGGATAAACAAATGCTGAGAAAAGAATTGTGAACAAAACGTATACAGATAACTTTGCACGTTCCGCGAAACCGCCAAGAGCGATCGTGATCGCGATCCCTGCGAATGCCAGCTGGAATACGAAAAACACAGTGGATGAAAGGCCTAAATCTAATTCAGCACCGGAATAGAAAAAGTTCGATAATCCAACGAAAAAGTTTGCGTTATCACCGAAAATAAATGCGAATCCGACAGCCCAGAAAACGAGGGAAGCAAGTCCGAATGTGAAAGCGGTTTTCCCGGCAATATGACCGGCGTTCTTCATGCGAGTTGATCCAGCCTCTAGCATAATAAATCCGGCAATCATGAAAATAACTAAAATAGCACTAACCATGACCCAGAGGCTGTTCATCAAGTACAACATATCTTCCATGTTAAAACCCTCCCGAACGTTATTTTTAGTAACTTTTAATGTTATGTTTTATAACATGTACTTATCTTATGCGGAAAAAGAAGATTCGTCAATAGTTTTTTAGGGGTTTTTCAACTTATGTAAAGAAATATGACATTAAAAAAGCAGAACAATCATTTTGAAAAGAGGATTAATGTACGGCTTAGAAGGGTTTTGGAGTCATTAGACCTGTGACATTAGCCTGCTCATGTTTTGCTGAAAAAGTTCATAAAATGAAAAAAGGATGACTAAATCTATGACAAAAAAAGGATGATTGCACCTCAAATATGATACACTGGCAAAAAAGAGGGGGGCGGGAAGATGAACTGGTTTGGCGGAAGCTATGAGGAATATGATTTCAGCATGTTTTCAGGAAGCCACCTTAGTGTGTTAGCAGTTATTTGTGCCGCGCTCATTGGAATATATGCCTTTCGCCGTCAATTAATTGCACATATCGGTCGGAAAACAGAAATCAGTATCGCTTTCTTCTTATTATTAATAGAAGCACTCTATCATATTTGGATGCTGACAACCGACAGCTGGAAGATCCGGCATGCCATTCCACTGGAGCTATGCAGCATTAGTTTGTTTTTAGCTGTGGCACTATTACTAACGCAAAAGAAAGTCATTTATGAAATTTTATTGTTTACCGGTTTGCTCGGAACATCGCAGGCGCTGCTGACTCCTTATTTAAATTACGATTTTCCGCATTTTCGCTTTTTTCATTTTTTTACAGTCCATGCATTTATAATGATTGTGCCGCTTTATTTTACCTGGATAAAAGGATATAGACCGACCATTTATTCTATTCTGAAAACGATGCTGTTTTTAAATCTATTAATTCCTGTCGTCATAAGTGTGAATAAGTGGACAGGCGGCAACTACTTATATTTAAGCCATAAGCCGGATAGTGCCAGCCTGCTTGATCTGCTCGGTCCGCATCCTTGGTACATTTTTTCACTTGAAGCGTTGGCACTCGTACTGAGTTTGCTGATTTGGCTGCTGTTCCGTGAGAAAGAGACCGCCGGACAGCTGTTGGAAAAGCCATTTCGACGCAGAGCATGAAAAAAAGCGGATTATAACAAATCCGCTTCAGAGTGTAGACAAATAAAACCTTTTGTCAGCACATTTGATTTTTCTTCTTCATCCTTGTTCTTTGGTGATGGCGGTGTATAGCTTTCTGATTGGAGCCAAAATGCGGCGGGCTCGCGACTTCGCGTTCCGCGGGCAGGCGCTGAGCTCGTTTCCGTCGCTGCGCGCCTCCACCGGTCTCACCTGGCCTGCTAGTCCCGCAGGATTCTTCGCCGCAAGCCCGCCGCCGCTGTTTCTATAAAAACAGCGGCCGGTTCATGGGGACATGCTCTGCTGGCGACAGCGCCAAAATGGGACCGTTACGATGCCCCATTCGTTTTCGTGAATAAAAGCCAGCCAAAAAACGGCACGAACATTCGCAGCTCTTTTAAAAAATGGTGTGAAGCAAAAAGGACGCAGACTCCTGCGGGAACAGCGGTGAACGTGAGACCCCGCAGGAGCGGTGAACGTGAGACCCCGCAGGAGCGGGAGCAACGAGGAGGCTCACGCACTGCCCGCGGAAAGCGAAGTCCTTTTTGCTTCACCTATCAGCCCCTTCAAAAAAAAGACTGACGATTTTGTCGACAGCTTGAAGCGGATTACAACAAATCCGCTTTTTTCATTCATCAAGGTCTTTGTTTCAATAAAAAGAAAAAGAGACCAATTAATAGTAAGAATGCCGCCGATTGCAATGAACAGCGGCAGCCCAATGGAACGCTTCTCTATTACCGTTCGAACAGCTCAATCCATTCGCCGTCCGGTCCGTAGAAAAAGATGTATTTGGATCCGTTCGGAAGTGTTGTCACGACTTCATCCACAAATATGACATTATGTGTTTTCACCCGCGCAATTTCCTCTTCGATATTGTCCACAGTAAACGCGATATGATGCACTTTGCCTTCTGCGGGCAAGGCCGGATTGTATCCTTCAATTAATTCAATTAATGTTTCATCTGTCTGATGAAAACCGAGAAAAGCAATTTTTAAGCTTGGGTCGGGGTGTCCTTGTTTTTCAAGTAATTCAAGTCCGATTACCTTCGTATAAAAATCAATTGTTACATCTAAATTTTTCACTTGAATGCCAACATGCTCAAGTTTTGAAATAGCCATTATGTATGTCTCCTTTTTTCTTTATTATCACCCTGCCTTGACAAATTCACCAGCAAAAATAATGATAAAAGGAAAATGCAGAAAAGAGAGAAGGATTTTTTTGTTACTCTACATATTGATTGGATTGGCCGGAATGATCGGCGCATTACTGCGGTACACAGTCTCTATTACAACAGCCTTTTGGTGGGAAGGGAATTTTCCGCTGGCTACTCTTTTGACGAACTATATCGGCTGCTTTTTATTGCCGTTTCTGACGCTTCAATTAACTGATCGTATGATTGTATCGATGCAAAAAGCGATCACTGCGGGCTTAATTGGTTCGTTTACAACTTTTTCTACATTCAGTGTCGAAACAATAGCCCTTTTGGAAACAGGTGAAACGATAACAGCGTTTGGTTATGTTCTGTTAAGCATTGCCGGCGGGCTTTTTTTTGTTCACCTCGGTTATAAAAGGGGGCGCGGGTTATGATGTTCGTTGCAATTGGCGGTTTTTTCGGCGCGATCGCCCGTTTTTGGGTAAGCAATCAGCTGAATAAAAAACCTTTCCCATTTGGGACCCTTCTAGTGAATGTACTTGGAGCTTTTTTACTTGGGCTGCTTATTGGAAGCGAAACAGGTGAAAATAGCCGTCTTTTATTCGGTACTGGATTTCTTGGTGCATTCACGACGTTTTCAACGTGGCTTTTTGAGGTAAAGAAAATGGATGTGAAAAAGGCGGTGTTTTATACAGCGATTACAGTGGCTGCAGGTTTTTTGGGCACATGGATCGTCATGTAAGTCGTCTGAAAGGAAATGAAAGTATGGACTATGCTATACTTTCAACGTGAATAATTTACCAGGAAGGGAAGCGGGAGAATGCAATTTGTTACATTAAATAATGGACTCCAAATGCCACAGCTTGGCTACGGCGTCTGGCAGGTTGAAGATGAAAAAGCAACGCCAGCTGTGCTAAAAGCAATCGAAACAGGCTACCACTCCATTGATACGGCGGCTGTGTACGGCAACGAGCGTGGTGTCGGACAAGCGATTAAAGAATGCGGCGTGCCGCGTGAAGAGCTGTTCATTACGACAAAAGTGTGGAATGCGGACCAGGGGTATGATGCAACATTAAAAGCATTTGATGAAAGTATTGAAAAGCTTGGTCTTGATTACGTTGACTTGTATTTGATTCACTGGCCAACGCCGGCGGAAGATACGTATGTGGACACGTACAAAGCACTTGAAAAATTGTATGCGGATGGACGCGTGAAAGCGATCGGCGTATGTAATTTTGATATCGACCACTTGCAGCGTTTACTGGATGAGTGCGAAGTGAAGCCAGTTTTGAACCAGGTGGAGTGCCACCCACATCTTGTACAAAAAGAATTAAAAGCGTTCTGTAAGGAAAATGATATTTATGTGGAAGCGTGGAGCCCGCTTATGCAGGGTGGCATCGTGCTTGAAAACGACATCGTAAAAGCAATCGCCGACAAGCACGGTAAAACACCGGCACAGGTAATTTTACGCTGGCACCTGCAAAACGACTCCATCGTGATCCCGAAATCAGTTACACCATCCCGCATTGAAGAAAACTTCAATGTGTTTGATTTTGAATTAACAGAAGAAGACATGGAGCAAATTACGTCGCTTGATAAAGGCGAACGCACAGGTCCTGTTCCAGCTGAATTCAACCGTAAATAAACAGAAACTGCCGGCGGCTTTGCCCGCCCGGCAGTTTTTTGATTTTTTTGAAGCGGAATGTTCACGCTCAAGCACTTCCACGCTTGATCAATCGAAAGGGCACTTCCATATGTGAGATTTCGACTGAAATGACTTGCTGAAATGCGATTTCCCCAAGCTGCTGCAAGGGAAGCTCAACCGTAGTCATGTTGAGCGCACTGGAAATCGGATGATTGTCAAAACCGACAACAGACACATCTCCCGGCACGGAAAAGCCGATCCGGCGGCATTCAAGCAGAAATCCCGCTGCCACAAAATCATTGGTAATAACCATGGCGTCCGGGCGGTCATGGAGTGCCGCCCACTCTCCAGCGATCCTTGTTCCATCCTCAATCGTCAGCGCCTGGTCAAAGACCCAATGACGGCGCATTTCACCAAATTGTTCTTCATACGCTTTCTTCCGGGCAGAACTGCTTTTTCCTTCCATTCTTAAGGTTGTGTAACCAATATTTGTTTTTCCTTTCTCTTTCAAAAAAGACAAAGCAGATTTAAATGCTTCATATTGATTCACAAAAACGGAAGACAAAAGATTCCCAGACAGCGCTTCACACAAGACGATTCGTCCATATTCGCTGTAATCTTCTACAAGTTCAATCGGGCATTCGCGTGACGTGATGATCAGTCCATCCACTTGCTTCAGTTTTAACATGTCAAGCGCGTCCATTTCCTGCATGACATTATAATTGGTCTGCACAATCATCAGCTTATAACCATTTTTTTCGGCCGCTGACGCAATCCCGCTTAAAATGATCCCGAAATACGGATGGCTTACAAATGGTAAAATAACGCCGATAGTTTCGGTTTTGCCGCGAGCTAAATGGACAGCGTTAATATTTTTTTCATAATGCAACTGATCAGCTGCGTCTAACACAGCTTGCCTTTTTTCATAGCTTACATATGGATGACCATTTAGTACTCGTGAAACAGTCGCGGCGGAAACACCGGCGACCCGGGCAATGTCGTGAATATTTGCCATTATCATTCCTCTTTTTTTAACAAATGCTTGCACTGAAATGGGTTTCATACTTTACATTGTAAAAAATGAATGGAGGGGTGGCAACTATGTCGGGTATTTTATCAATTCTCTTTTTATGTGCCGTAGAAATTTTGTTGGCCAATGCCGCGGTGAATGAGCGGGAAAAGCATTGGCACTGGGAATAAATAATATCGTTTGCTTAGATTGAGCAGGGGGAATATAAAAATAATTCAGAAAAACCGGCTGGATAAAGCCGGTTTTTTCTTGCAAAATAAACAAGCAGTCGATATAATTAGTAATTATAAAATTAGTAATTAGAAAAGAGGGGATAAAATGAATCAATATGACTCCTCGAAATACCGAACACCCGACGGATACACTGCGGATATCGCTGTTTTTACAATTTTGTCTGAAAAAAAAGAAGAAAAAGCGCCGCCGGATATGAAGCTGCATATGATGCTTATTCAGCGGGCCGCAAAAGACAGGGAAGGAAACCCTAATATTGAAGCAGAAAAGTGGGCGATCCCCGGCGGATTTATACAGCCCAATGAAAAGGGAATCGAAGCAGCAGCACGGGAACTGGCGGAAGAAACCGGCGTTAAAGGGCTGCATATTCGTCATTTCGGTATGTATGATACACCGGGACGCGACCCGCGCGGCTGGATTATTTCCAATGCTTTTTATGCCATTGTACCGGAAGCAGCTCTTCTTAACCGGACGGCTTCGGATGATGCGGCGGACGTTCAGCTGTTTCCAATAGAAGATGTGCTGAACTTGGATCTTGCATTTGACCATCGGCAAATTGTCAACGATGCACTCGTTCTTATTCAATCAGATATGCTGCGGACGACGATGGCGAAAAACTTTTTACCGGCTGAATTTACACTGTCAGAATTGCAGCGGGTGCTCCTGACTGTCACAAATGATGCAAAAATCGCGTCTGACCCGGGTTTTTTTTCCCGAACGCCGAAGCTCCCGTTTCTGGAGCTGGCGCTTGATGAAGCCGGACAGCCGAAAAAAACGACGCGGCATTCATATCGGCCGTCCCGCTTGTACACATTTAACGACATTGAAGTAATCGAATCCATTTACGGATAAGAAAGGCGGATGTTTTATGAAAGCATTGCTAAATATCGATTATACGTATGATTTTGTTGCCGATGACGGGAAATTGACGTGCGGCAAGCCTGGCCAAGTGCTTGAAAGAGAAATTGTGAGGTTGACAGAACAGTTTATTGAAAACGGCGATTATGTTGTGTTTGCGATTGATGTGCATGACGAAAAAGATCCGTACCACCCTGAAACAAAGCTGTTTCCACCTCATAATATTCGTGCCACTAAAGGGCGCGATTTGTACGGGAAGCTTCAATCTGTGTATGAGGAAAATAAAACACGTGAAAACGTTTATTACATGGATAAAACCCGTTATTCGGCGTTTGCCGGAACGGACCTCGACATGAAACTGCGGACGCGTGAAATTACAGAAGTGCATCTTGTGGGTGTGTGTACTGATATTTGCATTTTGCATACAGCAGTTGATGCGTATAATAAAGGATATGATATTGTCGTTTATGAAAAAGCGGTCGCATCGTTTAATGAAGCAGGGCACGAATGGGCACTCAGCCATTTCGTGAATACGCTTGGGGCCAAAGGGGGGAAATGAAGAATGACGAAACATCAAGACGACAGCTTAATGTTGCACACTGATTTGTATCAAATTAATATGGCAGAAACGTACTGGCGTGATGGCATTCACGACCGCAATGCTGTTTTTGACTTGTATTTCCGGCGGCTGCCGTTTGGAAACGGGTATGGTGTGTTTGCCGGTCTGGAACGGGTCATTTCCCTTGTTGAAAAATTCGGCTTTACAAATAGTGATATTGATTATTTGCGAGAACTCGGCTACGGGGAAGATTATTTAGCATTTTTAAAAGAAATGACATTTACAGGTACTATTCGCTCGATGCGTGAAGGGGAAACCGTCTTCGGCAATGAGCCGATAATGCGTATTGAAGCGCCGCTTGCTCAGGCACAGCTGTTAGAAACGCTTCTGCTAAATGTCGTCAATTATCAAACGCTTATTGCGACGAAAGCGTCGCGTATGATGCAAGTCGTCGGGAGTGGAACGGCGCTTGAGTTTGGTACAAGACGGGCACAGGAAACTGAAGCAGCCATTTGGGGAGCGCGGGCCGCTTACTTGACCGGGTTTGCCGGCACGAGCAACGTCCGTGCAGGGAAACTGTTTGGCATTCCCGTATCCGGCACGCATGCCCATGCGATGGTACAGGCTTATCAGGACGAATATGTTGCGTTTACAAAATATGCCGAGACGCATAAAGATTGTGTATTTCTTGTGGATACATATGACACGCTTCGGTCCGGTGTGCCGAATGCGATTCGTGTCGCCAAAGAATTTGGGGATGAAATAAATTTTGTCGGCATTCGTCTCGACAGTGGTGACCTTGCATATTTATCTAAAAAAGCCCGTGTGATGCTTGATGAAGCAGGATTTCCAGATGCGCAGATCATCGCATCCAATGATCTTGATGAAGAAACCATTATGAGCTTGAACGCACAAGGCGCAAAAATCACCGTCTGGGGCATCGGTACAAAACTCATTACCGCATTTGACCAGCCGGCACTTGGAGCAGTGTTTAAGCTGGTTGCCATTGAAAATGAACAGGGCGATATGGTCGATACCATTAAAATTTCCGGCAATCCGGAGAAAGTGACGACCCCGGGGAAAAAGAATGTCTACCGTATTATTAACAATGCGAATGGAAAAGCAGAAGGGGACTACATCGCCCTGCAGGAAGAAAATCCGCGGGAACAGGAAAAGCTGAAAATGTTCCATCCTATTCATACGTATATCAGCAAATTCGTGACTGATTTTACAGCCGTTGACCTGCATGTGGACATTTTTGCAGATGGGAAATTGGTTTATACACAGCCGCCGCTCGCGGACATCCGGCAGCATGTGGAACAAGGCTTGTCGGTTTTATGGGACGAATATAAACGGCCGATCAATCCGGAACAATACCCGGTCGATTTAAGCCCGTCCTGCTGGGAGCATAAAATGAAAAAAATTGAAGAAATGATGCCGCCGTCTGCGCGGTGAAAAAAGCTTGCCTGAAAAGTGACGAAACACTTCTTGGGCAAGCTTTATTTATTGGCCGGATTTTTATCCATGACAGTAAAAAAAAGAAAGAATTCGACCGTCAGCCATTTTTTTGAATTTTTTTGTATTGAATATAATAATTACTGGATATGAATATTTTAGAAGAGACGTGCGGAATCAAAGTGGCTCAGAAAATTCGAATCGCTTAAAGATGCGGCACCTTTTCAATGCATTGATTCAGCATATATCAGTAAAAACGCCGCCATTAAAGCTGCTTTACGCGGGCAGTATGGCGGCGCTGATAAGACAGTTTAGCACAGCGGGAAAATGCTCCTGTTTAAAGCTTGCTGTAGGCTTTTTCATCACAAATAATAAAAAGCCGGGCATTTTTTGGAATCGGGTCATCGAGTTTTCCCATAATGGAAAAATCATGATGATTGGCGACGAGAAGAATGCCTTTTTCATCAAGCACCCGTTTCGCATCGCGGTATGTCTGCCAGCCGGCTTTGTTGTCAATATGATAAAGATCGTATCCGTCGTGACACGTCAGCTGTCGGATAATTTCGCTTGAACCGTTAAATAAAATCGAGCGGGCGGCTAAATGGGCAGCCGTATCATTCGGTGTAATAAATTCCTCTACATTTGCGTGCGAAAATGCATTTAAATGGGTGGAGTCGGCCACTTCGCAAATTGTGTACACGTTCCGGCCATATTTTTGTGCAGCGGCTTCGATGCCGGATGCAATCAAAAGTGTCAGCCCATCAGCTGTTGATGCATTCAAAGCGTGATCCGGCGAGAAAATCATGATTGATTTCACTTTTAAAAAATTCGCTTGCTTTAGCGTTTGCTCAGAAGCCGGGGCTCCTTTCACAAAATCAACTCGTTCGTGTAAAAAAGGGATTTTTTCCACAGCTTCATCAATGATAACTGCGTGCACATCGGGAAATGTTTCGAGCAATTCCGTCAGTGTAATGCGCGCACGGCTTGTCCAGTTAATGAGAATAATGTGCTGTTCACGTGTAATTGTCAACAGTCCTTCCTCCTTCATCCGTTTCCGCATACTCAATGCATCAATAATTTTACCAATCAGCACGGTCATCAGCCCAATTCCAAAAATATACAGAAGCATCGCGAATAGCTTCCCAGGCACCGTGGCCGGCGACACATCCCCGTACCCAACTGTGACAACTGTTGTCATCGTCCACCATAATCCTTCAAAAGGCGATACAAACGTTTCTGGTTCGATGTAGTACATGAAAAAACTGCTGAACAAAATGAGTGAACACGTGGCGAAAAAGAGGGTCCAGTTGCTCATATGGATCGCTTTGAAAAAGAGTTTGCGAAAAAAGATCATCGAATGACAACTCCTGACCGGAAGACTTCTTCCTTATTATTATACAAGAATAAGAGAAAAAGAAAAACCTTCCTGCAGCAGGCAGACAGGAGAATGAATGCATGGATTCTTGCAAATTCTGTTTTTGGGCCAGTTCACGGCAAATAGGATGGGAATGAAATAAATTAATGTGTGCCAGTGCTGGTTGTTTCACCATGTTCAAGACCAATGATTTGATACGCGTGAACAGCGGTCGAAAGCCGATAAACGATGACAAAGATTGTTTGTCCTTTCATTATCTCTTTTAACAAACAAAGAAATTGTGATAGTTTGATTTACTTTTATCTGAATATTAGGTATTTTTAAATTAAGTGTAAAAGAAACAGGAGGATGATAGGGATGCTGTTTCAAAAAGGGAAATTAAAAGTAAGACCGCTGGAACAAAAAGACGAGAATCTGCTTGTTAAATGGCTGTCAGATCCTGTCGTACTGGAATTTTATGAAGGACGGGACAACGCATTTGATCTTGAAAAAGTAAAAAAAGAATTTTACACGGAAGAAGAAGGTATGGTGCGGGGCATTATTGAGTTTGATAGAAATGAGATCGGTTACATTCAATATTACCCATTGAGCGCAGAAGACCGTGAATTGTACGGCTATGGAACAAGTGACATTGTTTACGGCACGGATCAGCTGATCGGAGAAGTCGACTATTGGAATAAAGGCATCGGGAAAGTGCTTGTGAAATCAGTCGTTGAACATCTTGTGAAAACAAAACAGGCACAAAAAGTAGTTATGGACCCGCAGGAATGGAATGTCCGAGCGATTCGCTGCTACGAAAAGTGCGGTTTTGAAAAAGTGAAGCTGCTGCCTGAACATGAGTGGCATGAAGGGAAACATCATAATTGCTGGCTTCTGGAGTACACAAAATAAAGAAACGAAAAGCGAATATCGCTTTTCGTTTCTTTCACTGCTTTTTCAAGACGATAAAGTGTTTAAGTTAATTCGCCATTTTTGATTTCGTCACTTTAAGATCGGCAGGGGGGGTAAACTCTTTTTCTACTTTAGCAATAACAACAGTTGCCACGCCGTTTCCAATCAAGTTTGTAATGGCGCGTGCTTCTGACATAAACCGGTCTACCCCAAGAAGAAGGGCAATTCCTTCAACAGGAATCATCGGGAAAGCCGCCAGTGTTGCTGCAAGTGTGATAAATCCGGAACCGGTAACACCTGCTGCTCCTTTAGATGTCAGCATAAGAACGCCCAACAGCGTAAGTTCCTGCCAGATTGTTAAATCTATCCCATAAGCCTGGGCAATGAAGATCGCGGCCATTGAAAGATAAATAGACGTTCCATCAAGGTTAAAGGAATAGCCGGTTGGCACAACAAGTCCCACAACAGGTTTTGAACATCCATAGTCTTCAAGCTTTTTCATCAATTTTGGAAGTGCTGATTCTGAAGATGATGTTCCCAAAACAAGCAAGATTTCTTCTTTAATGAACGCGATAAATTTGAAAATGTTGAAGCCAAAAAGCTTGGCAATACTGCCCAGAATCACGATAACAAAAAGGGCACATGTAATGTAGACGCCAAGCATTAACTGGCCAAGTGATACGAGTGACCCAAGACCAAACTTTCCGATTGTGTACGCCATTGCGCCGAATGCGGCAACAGGAGACACTTTCATGATCATGTTTACAATGCCAAAGAAAATATCAGCTAAACGCTCAAATAAGTCGACAACCGGTTTTCCGCGCTCTCCAAGAGAAGCAAGAGCAAGTCCGAAGAAAATGGCAAAGAACAAAATAGGAAGCAAGTCGCCGCCTGCAAGTGCCGCCATTGCGTTATCTGGAACAACGCCGAGAACAAATTCCATTAATCCGTGGCTCGATTCTTCAGCGCCTTTTGTATATTCTGAAATATCTCCGCCTTCAACAGAACTCGTATTAAATCCTGCACCAGGTTGAAGAATATTAACGACTAAAATACCAATAGCAAGTGCGAATGTTGTGACAATTTCAAAGTAAAGGAGCGCTTTACCGCCAATCCGTCCAACTTTTTTCAAATCCCCCATGCTGCCGATTCCAATGACGACAGTAAGGAAAATAATTGGGGCAATGACCATTTTGATCATTTTAATAAAAATATCAGCCAGTACTTTCAGATCTTCTCCAAAAGCCGGAAAGGCAAATCCGACTGCAATACCTAAAAGAATCCCTATAATGACACGAACGGTTAAATTATTTAGTGCTTTACGCATCTGAAAACCTCCTTATTTATTAATTGATAGCGGTTTCATGACCTTGATTGAAATATTAACAGACTATTTACGAAATAAATATTTTTGGTGATAATGGTTTTTTTGGTCTTTATGGTCAAAAAAAAGAACGCTTTTTAGCGTTCCTCATCAGATGGAAATTGAATTTGTTTTATTAATTTATTTCCAACTTCATTTTCTGCTTTTTGATAAAGCGGCTGAAATGTTTGCAGCCATTTTTGTTTTTGTTGTTCTGTTAAGTAGTGG
Source organism: Domibacillus sp. A3M-37 (assembly GCF_024213455.1). Taxonomy (NCBI): domain Bacteria; kingdom Bacillati; phylum Bacillota; class Bacilli; order Caryophanales; family Bacillaceae; genus Domibacillus; species Domibacillus sp. A3M-37. The sequence continues at coordinate 20,211 of NZ_JANAVL010000013.1, forward strand.
ATCTGAATAGGAGAATTTTTTTGGATTTCCTGAAGCTGCTGTGCATTCATGTGAACAGACTCTTTCATATTCCATTTTGTTGTTTCAATCATCGCTTGTCGAATTTTTTTCTGAATGTCGTCGGGCAGGCTCTCCCAGAATTCCTCATTTACCATAACGGCATACCCGAGATATCCATGATTGCTGATCGTCAAATGCTGCTGCACTTTATACAGTCTATTGGAATAAATATTGGAAAGCGTGTTTTCCTGCCCATCAATTTTTTTCGTTTCAAGTACTTGATACACTTCATTAAAAGACATCACGAGCGTATTTGCTTTTAAGAGGCGGAACTGCTCGGCAATAATGGGTCCGGGCATAACACGAAATGTTTGTCCTTGAAAGTCGTCCGGCTCAAGCAAAGCAGTTTCATTGCTGGTCATTTGCTTAAAGCCGTTGCTCCAAAAGCCTAACCCTGTTACTTTCGGGTCAGTAACCATAGAAAGAAGCTGCTCACTTGTTTGACCTGTAAAAACGGCTTCCGCCTGAGTTTCACGTTCGAAAATAAACGGGAGATCAAGTACCTTCCATTCAGGCACGGTATCAATAAGCTTCGAGAATGAGGGCGCTATCATTTGAACATCGCCTTTTTGAAGCGCTTCGTACTCATCATCATCTGAATAAAGAATCCCATTTTGATAAATCTCCACTTCCACTTGGCCTTTCGTCTTTTCACTGACCAGTTCAGCAAATTTTTGAGCAGCAAGTCCTTTTGGCGTGTTTTCCGCGACAACATGAGAGAATCGGATGGTAATATGTGATTTGAGCTCTTCCTGTTCGTCATCATATGAGAGAGATTGAGATCCATTATACTGATAAAAATAATAGCCGGTAAGCAGTGCAAGGGTCAAAAGACAGAAGCTAATATATTTTGTCATAAGCGTCACCTGTTTAAAAGTCTTTCTTTTTATCATATCATTTTTTGGACGGAGTGCTTGTTCTCGCTTACGTGGTAAAATGATAGAAATGGTTGATTATTTTTTAGAATGGCGGCGTTATGAATGGTGCGAGTTCCGATCCAATGGAAAATAACCGGACTTATTATCTTTATTTTAATGTTTTCATTCTTAGTGCTTGGCATTGTATTAACGGGAAACTATCTGGAGACAACGGAAAGCGAACTGAGGGAACGGGCTATTTTAACGGCTCGTACGGTAGCTGAACTGCCAGGTGTGTCTGATCAATTATCGTCCTCGGGCAATGTGGCCGAAGAAGCTGCAGAAGCCGTTGAAGAGCTCAGGGTCATCAATAAAGCGGATTATATTGTTATCCTTAACATGGATCGTGTCAGGTTAACGCATCCTGTTAGAAGTCAGATCGGCAAAATATCAGGAGGAGATGATGAGGGGCCGGCGTTTGCAGAGCATGCGTATACAGCCAAAGGTGTGGGAGAAGAAGGAACGCTGATCCGTGCATTCGTACCGATTATGGACGAGGCACACAATCAGGCGGGGGTTGTGATTGCGGGTTATAAGCTGCCTCAGGTTATGGAAACGCTGCTGTCTTTAAAAAGAGAAATTTTTATTACAACAGGAATTGCTCTTTTGATTTCATGCTGGGGAGCTTATATGATGGCGCGGAATATTAAGCGGCAAATGTTTACACTTGAACCGCATGAAATCGCGCAGCTTGTTGTGGAGCGGACAGAAGCCTTTAATGCGATGCACGAAGGAATTATCGCCATCGATAAGTTTGAACGAATCACGATTTTTAATCATAAAGCAAAAGAGATGCTGGCTATTAACGGAGATGTGATCGGAAAGCAAATAAGAGACGTGCTTCCTGATACTTATTTGCCGGAAATTTTAACATTGGATCGTCCGATTTTAAACAAAGATCTGAATATTCGAAACAGGGCCATCCTTTCAACACGCGTCCCGATTCGTATTGAAGGATCAACAGTAGGGGCGATTGCTGTTTTCCAGGACAGGACGCAGGTAAAGCAGCTTGCGGAAGAGCTGACAGGTGTAAAAGCTTTTGTCAGCGCACTCCGTGTGCAAAATCATGAACATATGAATAAACTTCATACGATCGCTGGTTTGATTCAGCTTGGCAACCGTGAAAAAGCGCTTGAATATGTTTTTCAAGTATCAGAGGAGCAGGAAGAACTAACACGCTTTTTAACGAAAAGCATACAGGATGACAGTGTATCTGGATTGCTGCTGAGTAAAGTAAGCCGTGGAAAAGAATTGGGTGTTCAAGTAACAATCGACCGGCATAGCTCTTTGCACGCATTTCCTCCTTATATGGATCATCATGATTTTGTTTTGGCACTTGGAAATTTAATAGAAAATGCATTTGATTCATTTAAACAGCCAGGAGAAGACAATCAAATTTATGTCAGCATTCAGCAAACAGATGACGTATTATCTATTTTAGTAGAAGACAATGGCGAGGGAATAAAAGAAAAAGATCAGCCATTTGTTTTTCAGCAGGGGTATTCCACAAAAGCGGATACAGGAAGAGGTATAGGGCTGTATTTAATCAAAGATATTGCTGAAAAAGGAAACGGAGACATTCAAATGGAGTCAATTGCTGGTGAAGGGACGACGTTTCAGCTTGTATTTCCGATGAATCATGAAAAAGAATAGAGGTGGATGATAGGATGATTAAGGTGCTGCTTGTTGAAGATGACCTGATGGTTCAGGAAGTGAATAAGGAATTTATTAACAGAGTGGATGGGTTTGAGGTCATTGGGCTTGCCGGAAATGGAATTGAAGGGATGGAACAGATCCGTCGTTTGTCACCGGACCTTGTTATCATCGATTTATATATGCCTATGATGGATGGCCTTGAAACATTGCATCTTCTGCGAAAAGAAAGTCATCCAGTAGATGTCATTGTCATAACAGCTGCAAGTGATATACATACAGTGCGCCAATTCATCCAGCAAGGGGCATTTGATTATATTATGAAACCGTTTAAATTCGAACGGATAAAGCAAGCGCTTGAAAATTACCGGTCCTTTCGGAATCGCCTGCGTGATGATGGAACGATCAGCCAAAGAGAACTGGATGAACTGCTACTCCAAAAAGAACGCGATGAGGATCTGGATAATTTGCCGAAAGGATTAAATGCAGTGACATTGCAAAAAATCATCTCTTATTTGAATCAAATAGATAAATCTGTTTCGGCGGAAGAAGTAGCGGAAGGGGTCGGCGCCGCAAGAGTTACCGTACGAAGATATTTAGATTATTTAGAGAAACGTGGAAAAGTACAAATCGATATCCAGTACGGGGGCATTGGGCGGCCGATCAACAGATATAGATTAGCATAGCTGCTGTGCCCAAGAATACATACAGCCGGTCCGGCCATAATGATACAATAGGGCTAAAAAGAAAGAATGGAGTCTTTTTACATGCTTCAAGCAATTAATCTATTTTTAACAAGGTGGATGCCGATTTTGACACCACTCAGCGTACTTTTCGGTGTTCTTTTGGCTGAATACATTCATTTATGGGTTATTATCGTTCCGTGGGTGTTTGCCTTTATGACATTTACCGGAAGCTTGAATTCAAATTTCCGCATGTTTTACCATACAATGACGCATCCTTTTCCTATCTTTTTAGCGTTGGCGATTCTTCATTTGATTACCCCGGTTTTTGCCTGGACAGTTGGTCACTTTATGTTTCCGGATGACCCGCTGACGGTGACCGGGTTTACGCTCGCACTGGTCATTCCGACCGGCATCACAAGTGTGATTTGGGTGACGATATATAAAGGAAGTGTGCCGCTTGCACTTGTGATCATTTTAATTGATACGATGCTTTCGCCACTTGTCGTTCCATTCAGCATGTCAGTTTTTGCAGGAAGTAAAGTGGAAATGGATGTGCCGGCAATGGTCAGCGGTTTGTTTTGGATGATTGTCCTTCCATCGTTGCTCGGCATGATCGTTAACGAGTGGCTGAAAGCAGAAAAAGCAAGCCGGATCAGTCAGGCACTGTCACCATTTTCAAAGCTGTCACTCCCCGTTGTCATTGTGATTAATAGCGCAGTTATTGCTCCATACTTTCGCGACATTGACGCGAAGTTTATCCGGATTTTACTGACGATTTTATTCGTCGTATTGTGCGGGTATTTGATTTCGTGGGGGCTCGCCATTGCATTCAGGCAGCCAAGAGAGAATATTGTGACGCTCCTGTACATAGGCGGGATGCGGAATATTAGTGCCGGTGCCGTTATTGCCGTCAACTTTTTCCCGCCGCAAGCAGCGGTGCCAGTCGTTGTGTGTATGCTGTTTCAGCAAATGCTGGCCGCGTTTCATGGATTCCTGCTGATAAAAGCGTACCCACGGGAGGTACGCGCATGAAAAAACGCCTATCCAATCGGATGGGCGTTTTTTCACTTCTTTTTATTTTCCTGCCTGTCCCGGTGAGCGGCTGCTAAATTTTCGGCATCGCCTTTCATAAGGAAAAAGGTAATTATGCCGGACAAAACGGCAGCGCCGGCGGAAATAAGCAGGCGGATGTCGCGTTCAATCATCGCATAGTCTTTATTCAGCATCCACGTTGCAACGGAAAACACGATCACCATGATCGGGATGATGAAAACAAATCGCTTTATCATTCTAACGGTTCCTTTCGTGGCTGTTTGTTTTAGTGTAGCATATTTCTCATTTAAGGAACGCCAGTGATTTTTCAACTTTGTGAAATGGAAGAAATTCAAGTGTTATTTCGGCATCGCCGTTACGCATTCAGCCTGCTGCTAAGTTCCGTTATGTCGGTTGGGCTATCTGCCGATTACGAATATATTTTATTGGCTTTACGGCAGTGCCGCCATTTCTGCTACTGAAAATAGTGATAATATACTTTCTTGCTTTCTTCAATCGAAGACACGCCTTGAATAAATATGCGTCCATCTCCAAAAGCAGTAACAGTATAGGGTTCCTGTTGAAACGAAAGCAAAAAGCCATTTTGATGGGTAATGGCCGCTGTATTCCTTACGTGTTCAGCAAGTTCACCTAAATTGCGTTTTGAAATGCCGGCGGGACGGATCTGTACCGTATCGCGGCCGCACAGCACGGCGAATTTTGTTGTATGTTCGTACGATAAAAACGGATAAATCGGATGTGCTCCGCAGGAAGGACAGTCCGGTTTTTTCATGCGCTGCACGTCAACGGATGAAAATTGATTTTTCCATAAGTCGAATGAAAAAATGGTTCCGCGCAGTGTGTCCGTGCTGCCTGTCAGCCATTTTAGTGCTTCGGTCGTCTGGATGGAAGCGGTCATTTGCACAGCAGGCGAAATAATACCGGCTGTGTCGCATGTCGCTCCCGCCCCTGGCATTGTGTCCATTAAGCAGTGCAGGCACGGTGTTTTCCCAGGCAAAACAAACATCGACAAACCGCCGGATGCGACACATGCGCCGTATACCCAAGGCACGTGATATTTTTGTGCGACGTCGTTTATCACAAATCGAATATCGAAATTATCTGTACCATCGATAATTAAATCGATTTTTTCTTCTATTATAATGTGTTCCAAAAAAGCGGCATCGACGTCTTGTGTAAATGCAGAAATAATCACATTTGAATTGATTGCTGTCAGTCTTTTACGCGCTGCTTCTGCTTTTGGCATTCTGTCAATCGCATCCTGCTCCGTGTATAAATTTTGCCGATGCAAATTGGAAAAATCGACATAGTCTCTGTCCACAATCGTGACCCGGCCAATACCGGCACGGACGATCATTTCCGCATTCGCTGCACCGAGCGCGCCGGCACCAATAATGAGAACATTTTTTTTCTGCAAGGCGGCCTGTCCGCTTCGGCCAATGCCGGGGAACAGAACTTGCCGTGAATAACGATCTGTCAAAGCACGCTCATCCCTTCAAGCGGGCTTGACGCATTCGCATGAAGCTTTTTCGGGATACGTCCCGCTTCAAAGCCGCCCCGTCCTGCCAGTACAGCATGCTTCATCGCTTCCGCCATTTTAACCGGATTGTTTGCACCGGAAACCGCTGTATTCAAGAGGACACCATCCGCGCCAAGTTCCATTGCTTTCGCCGCGTCAGACGGCACGCCAATTCCCGCATCAACGATAACCGGCACATTCGACTGTTCAATAATGTAGTGGATATTCAGCGGATTGACAATGCCAAGCCCGGTTCCGATCGGAGACGCCCCCGGCATAATCGCATGGCAGCCGAGATCTTCAAGCCGTTTTGCCAACAGCACGTCATCGGATGTATACGGCAGCACGATAAACCCTTCTTCTAAAAGCATTTCAGACGCCCGCAATGTTTCAACTGGGTCAGGCAAAAGGGTTTTATCACAGCCGATCACTTCTACTTTAATCATGTCACATAAGCCGGACGCTTTGGCAAGCTTGGCGATCCGGACCGCTTCCTCCGCTGTTTTGGCACCTGCTGTATTAGGCAGCAGTGTATACTTTTTCACATCGATTTTTTCTAAAAAATTCGGCTGATCTGGTTCGAACATGTTCATCCGGCGCACCGCAAACGTTAAAATTTCTGTTTCAGATGCTTCAATCGCTGCTTTTTGCGTATCAAAGTCGGGAAATTTCCCGGTTCCGAGCAGTAAACGCGAGTTAAATGAGTAAGGTCCAATCTTCAACATATTATCCGCCTCCTACAAATTGTACAATTTCCACACGGTCGCCATTCGTCAGTTTTTTATCATCCCGCGTCGCTTTATCTAAAATCGATTGGTTTAATTCCACAATGGCAAGTTCTTTATTCAACTGAAAATGGTCCAGCAGGTCGCGAACTGTCGCGACGTTTTCCGGAAGATCGACTTCTCTTCCATTTACAATCATATTCATACAGGTGATGCCTCCTTTTTTCTATTGAAAAGTGTCACTTCAAGAATGAGATCGACTTTTAAAAGAGTTTATTCATATCTAGCTCCAGCACCCTAACGCCTAGTGTACTTCGCTTTCCTCCTTGCGATAAGTCAACATCGAATCGCGGGCCCACAGGATGTGGGTCACGAAGGCGTTGCGGCACGATGCCGCGTTCCTAGCCTTTGATCTTCTTTATCTCGAACGGATCGCTCCAGTCCATACGGTGCTAAACAGGGTGCTTACGCTTTTATTTTTAAAAAACGCGCCGGTGAAAAGGGTGCAAGGCGCTCCGCTGTTTTTGGGCAGCCGCTTAAATATTTTTCCATCAAGACACCGGTAATAGGACTGAGCAAAATGCCGTTCCGATAATGTCCGGTGCATAAGTAAAGCCCATCGATAAAGGGATGGGGACCGATGACGGGAAGGTGATCCGCTGCCAGTGGGCGCACACCAGACCAAGTCCGTTCAATCGTGCCCGTGTCTAAAATCGGCAAAAGACATGCGGCCCGGTTCAACAAAGACCGGATGCCGCCAGCTGTGACAGATGGATCAAATGAATCCGGTGTTGACGTGGCACCGATCAGCATTTCGTTGTTTCGTTTCGGTACGATATAGCAGCCGTCGACCGCAAACACTGTTTTGACTGGCGCATCGTTTTTTAATTTGACGGAGACACATTCTCCTTTAACGGGAGTCACTGGTGGTGCAAAGCCTGTTTCTGTCAAAAGAGAAGAGCTCCATGCGCCAGCAGCATTGATGATTCGTTCCGCAAAAAAAGTACCCAGCTCCGTTTTTACACCAAAAGCTTGTCCATTTTCGATCAGAAGACCTTGAACTTTGGAATGCTCATAAACATGGACACCGGCATTAACCGCAGCCTGCAGCAAGGCGTGAGCGAGCAGCGGTGCTTTTACTTGATTGTCTTTTTCCAAATAAATTGCGCCAGCTGTATGGGCGGTCATTTTTGGTTCAGCACTTGGCACTTCGTCTGGCTCCAGCCACAAAACAGATGAATCTTTTCGGGATAAAAATTGGTGTTGAGCCATAAGGGCCGGGCGGTCTTCAACAGATACGGCAACTTTCAGCAAGCCGGCTTTCCGAAATTCAATATCGATTCCGGACTCTTCCAGCAATTCATCACGCAAATCAGGGAACAAATCCCGGCTCTCCAGCGCGATCTCCATGAGCGGATTTTCACGTTCAAATTCATTTTGAGCGCCAAGCATTCCGCCCGCCGCCACAGACGCTTTTCCAGCAGTGCCGGAATCAAAAAGTGCAACCGCGTAACCCGCCTGGGCCAGCCGATAAGCGATGGAGCAGCCAATCACCCCTCCGCCGATTAACAAATAATCGTATGTGTTCATGAACCAATTCACACCTTTCATTTAAAAAAAGCAGAGATCATCGCGGAACCAGAGGCGCCTGCCCGCCGAACTGACGAAATATTTCCCTCGTGAATACCGCCAATCGCAATAACCGGAATCGAAACGGCTCCAGCGACCTCAGACAGCGCGGCAAGACCGCGGCCGGGCAGGCCTTTTTTGGATTTCGTCGCAAACACATGACCAAAATAAAGGTAATCGGCTCCGTCCGCTTCCGCTTTTTGAGCAGATGCGGCCGAGTGTACAGACTGACCGGCAAGCTTGTCTGAATTCGCTTTTTTAAATGGTGCAAGCCGATTATCAAATTCCGTAAAATGAACGCCTCGCACCGGTAAAAAATGCGCCAGTTCAGGTGCTGAATGAAGAATCAATTTTTCGGGTGGAACGCCCTGTTGGATGAGCTCTGCCACTTTAACCGATAATTCCTTAACCGACAGCTGTTTTTCGCGGAGACAGACTGCGTCAACATTCTGAAAGATGAAAAGAATCGTTTCTTGAACGTACCAAGGCAGGCCAGCCCCATCTGTTACAGCGTGAATCATCCTGCTTCACCTCCTAAATCCTAAAAAAAACAAAATAAAAAGCGCTGCCTTCCAAAAAGGAAAGCAGCGCTGTAAGAATACAGTTCAGGTGTAATAAACGTCTTCGCCACTTTCCTACGCCAGTATGAACTGGATCAGGTTCCAGGAATCCCAAAGTCAATCACTTTGATCTCAGCCCTTTTAAAGGGCACCTCCAGTGTATGAATATTCAGTTTTTTAAAGCCTATCATAAAAAAAGCTGAGTGTCACGATAATTTCTTTCGACAGAACAAGACAAAATGACCGAATTATTTTATTATTAAGATAACTATATAAGTTGACCTTATCATTTTGCCTTCTGCCACTCGGGTGAACGATCCACCCTCTAAAGAGTGGCCTGCCTGACAAAAACTAGCTTCATACCCACTGTTACGGTCTCTTTTGTGTGAGGAGCGTTTTGGCTTGCTTCTTTTAACGAGAGCCGAAATGGCAGCGGGCGCACGGCTTCGCGCACCATAGGGCAGACGCTGAGCTCGTTTCCGCCGCTCTCACCTGGCCGGCTAGTCCCACTGGAGTCTGCGCCGCACACCTGCCGCCTCTGCTTTTTCATGAGTGAATGTAAAAATGAAGCCGGCGAATGTGGCGGCTGGAAATCATTATCTCTTTTTCTTGTAAATATTTGTCGTAAAGTATGTTTCATAAAGTACTTATGCGGGGAATATACTAAAGGCAACAAGAAAAAAAGGGGAAGTACATCATGCACACGACAGAAAATGAACAAATGATTTGGATTGAAAGGCTTATGGCGCAGGGGATTTTTAAGTATGGCGACCGTCAGCTTTATGAATTATCAATGGAAGAATTAATGTATTTAAGTGATGAAGATGAAACAATAAATAACTAAAAAATGCTCAAGCGCTATCCATAGCGCTTGAGCATTTTTGTTTTTTTAGCGAGCAGTAAACACCTGGCCGGTGGCACTCTGCATAGAAAATGAGTGGGATGGTGATGGTAAGAAGCAAGAGAATCAAGCCGATGACACCGACCCAATGAAAGTGCGTCCAAAACCAGCCTCCGAACGAACCGACGATGCTTGAGCCGAGGTAGTAAAGAAATAAATAGATAGATGAAGCCTGTGTTTTATTAAAGCCGGCATAATCACCCACCCACGTGCTTGCAATCGAATGAGCGGCGAAGAAACCGAATGTAAATAACGCGATCCCAATGATTTTGATGAAAAGTACGGCAGGCAAAGTCAGCATCGCTCCAGCAGCCATAATGCTGATCGACCATTTCAGCATAAGCGGATTGCCGTACGTATCAGCTTTTTTCCCCATATATACCGCGCTGAACGTCCCTGTTAAAAAAACGATGAAAATAAAACCGATGAGCGTCTGGCTGAGCGAGTACGGGGGCTCGCTCAAGAGAAAACCAATGTAGTTGTAGAGCGTAACAAAGCTGCCCATTAACAAAAAGCCAAATGACACAACAGCTAAAAGCGGCCGATTGTAAAAATGAATCCGGTATGTCATGATCATTTTTTTTAAAGAAGGTTGTTTTTTTGCGGAATGACGAGGCTCCGGCAGTGTAAATAAAAAAACGATGCTCGCAGCAAGCGCTATGCAGCCGATCAGAATGAGTGCCGCGCGCCAATTAAATATGTCAGTCAATAATCCGGTTAATATGCGGCCGGACATACCGCCGATTGTCGTACCGCTAATATAAAGCCCCATTGCTGAGCCGATCGCTTTCGGATTAAATTCTTCTGACACATATGCCATCGCAATCGCAGGCACCCCTGCCAAAAATATACCAAGCAGTGCCCGGAAAGCAAGCAATGTCCAAAACGTTGGACTGAGTGCTGTTAAAATACCGATAATAGAAGCGGCAAACATTGAAACAGCCATCAATTTTTTTTTCCCAAAAGCATCGGCATCGGATAAGGCTCCAGCGACAATCATGGCAATGGATAGTATGCCAGTTGATAAGGAAAGCGCGAGACTTGCGGCTGACGCAGACACGCCAAACTGCTCTGAAAAAAGCGGCATAAGGGGCTGTGTCGTATACAACGTCGCAAATGTGACAAAGCCTCCTAAAAAAAGGGCGAAACTGGCTTTTTTTTGTTCATCTGTTCCTTTTTCAATAAAAGACATCTTTATCCTTCTTTCTTCCTAATTCATACATTTACTATACGCTTTGAAAAATGATAATTCCAATTTATAATTAACATCATTATCATGCATTTATGTTATGGAGGAGATCGGATGGAATGGCATCAAATTGAAAATACAGTGGCTGTCGCCGAAACCCGAAATTTTACGAAAGCAGCGAAAAAAAAAGCGGTGTCGCAGCCCGCACTAAGCCGGTCTATCATAAAATTAGAAGAAGAGCTCGGTACGCTGCTTTTTATACGCGGCAAAAAAGACATTCGGCTGACACCATCGGGAGTGGTATTTGTTGAAAAAGCAAAGCAGATTCTTCAGCTGATGAAAGAAGCGAAGGAAGATGTTCAAGAAATGGCTTCACCTGATAAAGGAAATGTCTCCATTGCTTTTTTGCCGACATTCGGACCGCACGTACTGCCAAATTTGATCGCGGAATATAAGCAGCAGTTTCCGAATGTCTCCTTTGGGCTGTCACAGGGAGCCGGGGAAGTGAATATGAAAAAAGTGCAGGAAGGACAGGCGGATTTATGCATTACGGCGCCTCCTTATGACCGTCCGGATATTGAGTGGACAATCGTCCGGGAAGAGCAGCTCTATGTCACCGTGCCCATGCAGCATTCGTTTGCAGGTTTTAAAAACATTTCGTTTCGCGAAGCAGCGGCTGAGCCGTTTATTTCGTTTAAAAAAGGGTTCGGTCTCAGGTTTATGTTCGATGTGATGTGCGAAGAAATGGGACTTGAACCGGACATTACGTTCGAAGGAGAGGAGGTGTCCACCATTGCTGGGTTTGTCGCGGCCGGGCTTGGGATTTCCGTTTTGCCAAAAAAACCGGAAATCGCACATGAGCCGCTCATTTTTATTGAAATTAATGATTATCTGCTCATTCGGAAAGTGGCTATCGGCGTGAAAAAACAAGTGCCGTTATCACCTGCGGCCCGCCAATTTAAAGCGTTTGCAGAAAAGTATCTGCAACAAAATCAGGGCGGACATGTATGAAAAATGAAAAGACGGGGTAATAAGATAAAATAGAACGAAACGTAAATGGAGGGATTTATTGGTGAATCACACACTCTGGATTGGCAGTTATGCAAAAAAAGAAGAGCCGGGTATTTACAAGGTGATTGTTGATACGGATAACGAAACACTGGCGGTTAAAAATCGTTACAGCGGCGTGGAAAATCCATCTTTCTTGGCGGAGGCGGACAGTTATCTATATGCGGCGTCTGAATCGATGGATGGGAAAGCGGCTCTTTTTGCCATTGAATCTGACGGCCTTGTATTAAAAGGAACGGCTGATTCAGGGGAAATGGCTCCATGCCACATTTACGCTGAAGATACATATGCATGGACAGCAAATTACGGAGGTTCTGTAACGAAATATGAACGGAGCGGCGAAACACTTGCGAAAACGGCTTTTTCAAAACATGAAGGAAGCGGTCCAAATGAAGAACGCCAGGATGCGCCGCACGTCCACTCCATCACCCCTTTTCCGGATGGCAAGCATTTGCTCGTTTGCGATCTTGGCACCGACACACTTGCTGTTTACAATAAAGACACACTGGAAATTATAAAAGAAGTGAAGGCGGCACCGGGCGCCGGACCACGAATGACACTTTTTCATCCAAAGAAGCCGATTGTATATGTGATGAACGAGCTTGATTCAACTGTTTCGATTTACAAGGTGGGCGATCAAGGGTCGATTACGCATCTGGATACATTTGCTGGACTACCGTCTGCTTACAGCGGTGAACATACGGGGGCTGATTTGCAATTAAGCCCGGATCAGCAGTTTTTATACGCGACAATTCGCGGGTGGAATGGGCTGGCGGTTTTTGATGTTGGAGTAGATGGCAGCCTCTCAAAGCCGCGTCACGTAAAACTAGATGGAAAGACGCCACGTAGTTTTTATGCTTTAGAAAACGATCCTTATTTAGTGATTGCGTATCAAGATTCTAATGAAGTCTGCCTGCTTAAAATTGAAGAAAACGGCTTGCCTGTTTTCACGGGCCAGCGTGTGTCGGTGACAGAACCGGTCTGTGTTATTAAGAAAGGGGAGAATTGACATGAATACATCACTAAAGGGAAAAACAGCTCTTATTACAGGCGCAGGATCAGGAATTGGCCGGGCAGCCGTCATTAAAATGGCAGAAGCGGGAGCGAACGTTATTTTATTAGACCGGAGCCCGGAAGATTCAGATCAGCTTGTCCAAGAGATCGGCAAAGATCGCGCATTGCATGTAACGGCTGATGTATCAGATGCTGATCAAATGGAAAAAGCGATTCAAGAAGGCGCTGCGAAGTTTGGAGGCATCGATATTGTATTTGCAAATGCAGGGCAAAATGGAACATTCACGCCGCTTGAACATTTGGACCCGGATGACTGGAATTCGGTGATGATGACAAACTTAACAGGCACCTTTTTAACATTAAAATATTCGATTCCTTATTTGAAAAAGCAGGGCGGCAGCATCATTATCACCTCGTCCATTAACGGGACGCGCACCTTTAAAAATTTTGGCTTTTCCGCTTATGCCACAACAAAAGCTGGTCAGGTCGGTCTTGGCAAAATGGCCGCAGTGGAGCTTGCGCAATTTAAAATTCGGGTAAATGTAGTCTGTCCAGGTGCAATTGAAACAAACATTGACGACAGTACGAATATGGAAGAAGAAAAGCTGAAGGAGATTCGAATTCCAATTCATTATCCAGAAGGCAATCAGCCGCTTGCCGGCGGTTCCGGACAGCCAGAACAAGTGGCGGATCTCGTTCATTACTTAGCAAGCGATGCCGCCAGCCACGTAACAGGCTCTGTCGTCTACGTGGATGGCGTTGAGTCGCTTTTATAATGGGACATAAACCAGCGTTAATGGATAAAACTCTTTATAAGTAAACACAATGACAGTTAACTGGCGACAAATGCAGAAACAGGTTATGAATGCCGGTTACAGCAATTACACTGTAACGGAAGACATTGTAAATAGTGCACAGGAAATGCAACTTTAAAAATTAGCCCCGTTTAAAGCGGGGTTTTTATTTCGTTTCAACGGGAAAAAATGAGTAAAAAAGAAAGAAGCGATCGTATGAGAATTCCGGAAGAGCTTGCAGAGCTGGGTAAAAAAAGGATCGAGCCTTATCCTGTAGAAGGGTTTGTATATGGGAGTGGACCGAAACATCCAAGGTTGATGCTTGTCGGTGAAGCGCCCGGTGAAACGGAAATCGGCAATGGCATACCATTTAGCGGCCGGGCAGGTAAAGAATTAATGAAGTTTTTAGAAATGGCAGGTGTGATGCGGGAAGAGGTTTATATTACAAGTGCCGTCCGGAGCCGCCCTTACAAATGGGGAGAGAAAAACGGACCGGACGGCACGAAAATCATGCGGAAGTATAACCGGGCGCCGACAAGTAGTGAAATCCTGGCACACGCTCCGCTGCTCGATTATGAAATCGAGCATGTCCACGCGCCGATTATTGTCACGCTTGGCAATATCGGCTTAAATCGGCTGATCGGAAACAAGAAAAAAGTATCCGATCTTCACGGCGAGCTGCTTGTACAGCCGGTGCTGAGGTTAAAGTGTGACCAGTACGAATGGACAGAAAAACAATATCGTCTTTTTCCGACCTTTCATCCAGCTTCGATTTTTTATAACCGCAGCCTGCTTCAACTAATTCATGCGGATATGGAAAAGCTTCGTGATATTATGCAGGAATTTTCCGGTGAATGATCAAGCCGATCAAGACAAAAATCATTAACGACGAAAGAGCGGCCCGGCTGGCGATGTCTCCGTAATCGGCAAGCAGAAGCGTAATCGTTCCGTACATGAGCGGACCGACAATCGCTGATAATTTTCCCGAAAAAGCAAACAAGCCGAAAAACTGGCCGCGCTTATTTTCAGGAGACAACTCAATAATAAAAATACGGGATGTAACCCACACAGCACCCAGAGCGACGCCGAACAAGCTGCCGGTCACCCAGAACATCGGCCGGTTCATCGCAAACGTACCGAGTAGAAGCGCCACAAATAAAATGAGACCAACATAAAACACCGCTTTTTTTGCACCAGCTGCTCGTGTAATATAGCCAAAAATAAAGGAACCGATAATACTTGAAACAGTCGAAACGAGATAAAGCAAAATAAATTCGCCTGACGTGAAACCGACGATGGCTTTCGCGTACACAGCCATCATCGCGATCGCCGTCGCAATGGCATCATTAATGAAAAAGTACACGATCATAAATAAAAAGATCGCCCGGTATTGCTTCATGTCTTGAAACGTTTCCCATACATCGCGATAGCCGGCGAAAAAGGGCCGCTTCTCCTGTGTAGGGCCTGGTGTTTCTTTGTACAAAAACAGCATCGGCAGCGTAAAGAGGAAAAATAAAATCGCCGTCGGCAAAAACGCATCCGCATAATTGCCATCACTGACAAGCGGATAAACGGCAAGTCCGACAAGTGTCCCCATATAACCGACAGCCACGCCAAATCCCGACAGAACAGACATCGTATCTTTCGTGCCAATGTCTGGCAGCATCGCATCATAAAAAATTAAGCTCGACTGGTAAAAAAACTTGGCGGCAACAAACAATAAGACAACGACAGCAAACGCAGCCGGCAATCCGCCAAATTGGCCGAAATTTTGCGGCGCGATCAGTCCCATAAGTGCGGTGAAAAAAATCGCTGCGAGCGCAAAAGCAATCACGTAATGCTTTTTCCGTCCGCTCCGGTCGATCCACACGCCAAACAATGGTGAAAAAATAACAAGAAATAAGCTCGAAACCGCATTAGCATACGACAAAAAGGTGCTGGCCATCTGATCAAGCCGTTCATTACCGCCGGCCACTTCCTGAACATAAAATGGAAAGAAGATCGTCGTAATATTCGACGAAAAAATCGTATTCGCAAAATCGTACAATGCCCATGAAAGAACAGGCAGCGTGAAAAAAAGTTTCCATCCGTGCGTTTTTTGCATAAAAGCACCTCCATCTTATTAACAATTCGTACTTATTGGTCTATGTTCCTGCCCTTTACAATAATTTAACATTTAAACGAATTAACCTTATAGGAGTTTAACTTGATTTCCGTTATACTGTAATTAAGTAAGGAAACTTTTTTTGTTTTGCGTTAAAATGAAATGGAATACTCTACATAAAGCGAGGGAAAACAATTGGGAAAAACATTTATTTTTGGTCACAAAAACCCGGATACCGACACAATTTGCTCAGCGATCGTATATGCGGACTTGAAAACAAAGCTTGGTTTTGACGTGGAAGCGGTCCGCCTTGGCGACGTAAACGGCGAAACAGAATTTGCTTTAAAGAAATTTAACACGGAAGCCCCGCGCTTAATTGAAAAAGCGGCACCGGAAGTGGAAACGGTTATTTTAGTCGATCATAATGAGCGCCAGCAAAGTGTAGATGACATTGATGACGTAAACGTTCTTGAAGTCATTGACCATCACCGCATTGCAAACTTTGAAACTACAGACCCACTTTACTACCGTGCAGAACCGGTTGGCTGTACAACAACGATTTTAAACAAGCTTTATAAAGAACATGGCGTGGAGATCGAAAAAAACATCGCCGGCCTTATGCTGTCAGCGATTATTTCCGATTCATTATTGTTTAAATCGCCAACATGCACAGAAGAAGATATGAAAGCAGCGAAAGAATTGGCGGAAATCGCAGGTGTAAACACAGACGAGTACGGACTTGATATGCTTAAAGCGGGCGCGGACTTAAGCGGAAAAACAGCGGCTGAACTAATCGGCATCGACGCAAAAGTGTTCCCGATGGGCAGCAAAAAGGTCGAAATCGCGCAAATTAACGCGATTGATCCAGCGGACGTTTTAGCATTGAAAGCGGAACTTGAAGAAGCTGTCACTGAGGCAATCGTTGAAAAAACACTTGACTTGTTCCTTGTCGTTATTACAGACATCTTAAACAGTGATTCAGTTGCTGTGGCAATTGGTGCTGAAACATCAGCTGTTGAAGAAGCATTTAACGTGAAGCTTGAAGACAACCAGGCAGTGCTGAAAGGCGTCGTATCACGTAAAAAACAGATCGTTCCGATCCTTACAGAAATTTTACAGGCACGCTAAAAAAGAGGGACTGTCTCTTCGTTCAGAGAGACAGTCCCATTTTTTTAATTCATGACCCATTTGTCTTTTAAAAACAGCATTCGTCCGATGATCAAAAAGACGGCCACGCACAAAAGATTCGTGCCGAGCATGATCAGTAAATGTTCGTAATTAACAACACCGACGGTCAATTCTTTCAGTACACTGAACAAATTTAAAATCGGAATGGCGAAATGCTGAACAGTTAATTCATTTACGCCAATGAAATGAAAGCGGGAACGCCATTTTGAATATTTTCTGAAAACAAGCCATCTGTGACGAGTGCAGCATGGGCATCGCCGTCCGCGACCAACTTTTCGGGGTCTTGTGCTGCTTCAATTTCAATATTTGGAGAAGAAGTAAAGATGCGTTCTGCTTCCGCCTCAAACGTGTTATCTACAGCTAATGTATAGATTTCGTCGCTTCCATCTGAAACGAGGCTTTCATAAAATAAGGTCAGTCCGGTCATCATGACGATGGGCAGGAACACACTGAGCAAAAGCGTGCGCCGGTCTCTGAAACAATCCTTCAGCTCTTTTAAATAAATGTTAAGAAGCATAATGAGCTCCTCCTCTTACAAGCTTGGACATAAAGATATAGTTCAAGTCCTCGCTTCCTTCTAATGTGTAAAGTGTATCCAGCTTCTCGTGACAGATGAGTTCTCCTTTATGAATCATCGCGACCGAATCACAAAGCATGGCGACTTTCTCCATGTGCTTCTGTTACGCTTCAGTTTTCAAAGAGAAGTGGTCTTTTTTTGCTTTCCTGTACAAATGAATCATTGACGATCCCAGATCAAATGTTGGATCCCCTTTTTACTAAAACTGGTGTTACAACGAAAGGGGGGGGGGACATGCAGGAATCGGAACAAAGGCGATCCGGGATTATGTAAAAGAAAACCAGGGATATCTAGATTTTGTTCATAAAGGGGAGACGTTTGCTTTGAAAATAAAAGTACCCTCCATTCGGAATCAGAATGCGTGATTGAAAAAACATAATTCAGAAAAAAACAACTTTTTTATTTTAGTTGAATAATAATTAATAGTCTGATATCCTGTTAAACACCTTTTATATAAAAAGTTTAAGGATTCTGAAGATTTTCTAATATAATTTTCGGTGTGAGAGGATGCAGAGGGAATGGATAAAAGAGCAATTGTTGACAGTGTTCCGCAGCGAGGCTTTTTTGGTCATCCAAAAGGGCTATTTACGCTGTTTTTCACAGAGTTTTGGGAGAGATTCTCGTATTACGGCATGCGGGCGATTCTTCTTTATTATATGTATTATGAAGTGTCAGAAGGCGGACTTGGCTTAAGTGAAACAACAGCCGCTTCTATTATGGCGATTTACGGTTCTCTTGTGTATATGTCCGGCATTATTGGCGGCTGGATTGCGGACCGGTTAATTGGTACATCGAAAACGGTCTTTTATGGCGGCGTCTTGATAATGATCGGCCACATTGTGCTTGCATTGCCGTTTGGCGCATCCGGCCTGTTTGCTTCCATGGCGTTTATCATAATCGGAACTGGGCTCTTGAAGCCGAATGTTTCAAGCATTGTCGGTGATTTGTATGCAGAAACAGATGGACGCCGTGATTCAGGCTTCAGTATTTTTTACATGGGTATTAACATGGGCGCACTTATTGCCCCGTTTATCGTAGGAACCATTGGCCAGGAATACAACTTCCACCTTGGTTTCAGTATCGCCGCATTTGGGATGTTACTTGGCTTGGCTGTTTATTTGGCGACACAGAAGAAAAACCTTGGCCTGGCCGGGTCGTATGTACCAAATCCACTGTCACCGACGGAAAAGAAAAAAGTATTTACACAAATCGGTATTGGCGCTGCTGTGATTGCAGCGCTGGTTATTGCAGGCCTGGTGAAAGGGGTATTGACGCTCGGCGTTTTTACCATGACGATCAGCGTGCTTGGTATCGTGATTCCGGCTGCATACTTTTTCTTTATGTACCGCAGTCCAAAAACATCGGATACGGAAAAGTCCCGCCTGCTTGCGTATATCCCGCTGTTTATTGCGGCGGTTATGTTTTGGGCCATTCAGGAACAAGGCGCGATTATTTTGGCGCAATATGCGGATAAGCGCACAGAGCTTGCGTTTATGGGCATGGAACTTCAATCTTCTTGGTTTCAGTCGTTAAACCCGCTGTTTGTTGTCCTGCTGGCACCGGTTTTTGCCTGGCTATGGGTAAAGCTTGGCAGCCGTCAGCCATCAACCCCGGTTAAGTTTTCGCTTGGCTTGTTTTTTGCAGGTCTGTCCTTTCTCGTCATGATTATTCCGGCACTTGGAGAATCAGATACACTTGTCAGCCCAATATGGCTTGCGCTCAGCTTTTTCCTTGTTGTCCTTGGTGAGCTTTGCTTGTCACCAGTCGGATTGTCCGTGACAACGAAGCTCGCACCCTCGGCTTTTAGTGCACAGACAATGAGTCTTTGGTTTTTAACGAATGCATCCGCGCAGGCGATTAATGCCCAGCTCGTCCGTTTTTACAGCCAGGACACGGAAGTGATTTATTTTGGCGTGATCGGCGGCGTTTCGATTTTTATCGGTCTTGTATTGCTTGTTGTATCATCCAAAATCCGCAGCTTTATGCGTGGTGTAAATTAAGTGAAAGCGTCTCTCTAAGGAGGGACGCTTTTTTTGATAAGGAAAAATTGCTATAATAGGAAGAAACAGAATATGAGGGCGTGAGTTTGTGGACGAGGAACAAATGGCAAGACAGCAAGGATCTATCCAGAAGCAGCATCGAAAAACCAGCCTGAAGCGATTGCTGAAACGAACGCTGTTTATTTTTATTGGCGCAATTTTAATGGCTATTGGCATTGAAATTTTTCTTGTGCCAAATTTAATAATGGATGGCGGAATCGTTGGGATTTCCATTATTTTATCCAATTTAACTGGCATTAATCTCGGACTCTTTTTATTTCTGCTTAATATTCCTTTCTTTTTTCTCGGGTATAAGCAAATTGGAAAAACCTTTGCTATTTCAACGGTATTCGGCATTGCGATTTTGTCCGTCGCTGCGACGATTCTCCATCCGGTAGCGGCTTTTACGAGTGACATTATTTTAGCTGCGGTTTTTGGCGGAATCACTCTCGGTGCCGGTGTCGGCATTGTCATTCGCTACGGGGGATCATTAGACGGAACAGAGATTTTGGCCATTTTAATTAACAAAAAGCTGCCGTTTTCGGTAGGCGAAATTGTTATGTTTTTCAACATCTTTATTTTCATATGGGGCGGTTTCGTATTTGGCTGGGACCGGGCGATGTATTCCGTTCTAGCATACTTTGTGGCATTTAAAACGATCGATGTCGTCATTCAAGGACTGGATGAATCGAAATCAGCATGGATCATTAGTGACCAGTACCAGGAAATTGGCGAAGCAATTATTGCCCGTCTTGGCCGTGGTGTAACGTATTTAAACGGGGAAGGCGCATATACGGGTGACGACAAAAAAGTCATTTTTTGTGTGATTAACCGTCTGGAAGAAGCAAAATTAAAATCGATTGTGGAAGACATGGACGAAGGAGCCTTTCTCGCTGTAGCAGATATTGCCGAAGTGCGCGGCGGCCGATTTAAGAAAAAAGATATTCACTAAGAAGAACATTCCGGCTTAAACGCCGGGACGTTTTTCATTTACAAAAGATTAATAAACATTTATCTTGAATTCGAAATAAGTTTTGTGTATAGTAAGGTAAGTAAGTTACTTTTATAAATCGAGGAGGAATGAAACATGGCAACATTTACATTGGACAAAGTACACAGCGGGATCGCATTTCAAGTTAAACACATGATGGTAACAAAAACAAAGGGAGAGTTTAAAAACTTCGATGTGCAAATTGACGGCGACGTAAACAACCTTGAAGCAGCAAAATGGACGGTAACAATCGATGCAGCTTCAATTAGCACAAATAACGAAGACCGCGATAACCACCTTCGTTCAGGCGATTTCTTTGATGTGGAAAACCATCCTCAAATCACATTCGTCAGTGACTCCATCAAAAAAGCATCAGACGATGAATATGAAGTAACAGGTCAATTAACGATTAAAGGCGTAACAAATACAGAAACATTTAACGTGGAATACAACGGTACTTCTAAAAGCCCAATGGACGGCAGCACAATCGCCGGTTTTGACGGGGAAGGCAAAGTAAACCGTGAAGAATACGGCTTAACATGGAACGCACCACTTGAAACAGGCGGCGTACTTGTTGCGAAAGACGTGAAATTCAGCGCGAACTTTGAGTTTGTAGTTGGAGAATAATGATAAAAAAAACCTGTACCGGCTGAGAGCCGGTACAGGTTTTTTTATTTACAGCTTATCGTTTTCATCGTTTTGTGAAGGCGTGAATAACCAAATTGCCGAAAAATATTTTTTGAATTGAAAAATAGTCTGTTTTGCATAAATCCGTTATAATGTGACCGAAAAGGGAAAATGATGGCGAGTATACTTGTGTGGAGGGATGAGTGTGAGTGGAGAAGGCATTATCCGGTTCGACCGGGTGTCGAAAGCATATGACCGTAATGAGCGCGTACTTGATGAGGTCAGCTTTGAAATGGAAAGAGGCAAATTTTACACGCTGCTTGGACCGTCCGGGTGCGGGAAAACAACGATTTTACGGCTTATTGCAGGGTTTACAGAGCCGACGTCCGGTGATATTTTCTTCAACGGCAAGCGGATGAACAACGTGCCGGCTAATAAAAGGAAGGTGAATACAGTTTTTCAAGATTATGCATTATTTCCTCATTTAAATGTATATGAAAACATTGCCTTTGGACTGCGTATTAAAAAAATGAAAAAAACGGATATCGATGCAAAAGTAACGGAAGCGCTGAAATTCGTCAATTTATCCGGCTATGAAAAGCGGGAGCTGTTGGAAATGTCCGGCGGGCAAAAGCAGCGTGTAGCTATTGCACGGGCGATCGTAAATGAGCCAGAAGTGATCTTGCTTGATGAACCGCTGTCGGCGCTTGATTTGAAGCTGCGGACGGAGATGCAGTATGAGCTTCGCGAACTTCAGCAGCGGCTTGGCATTACGTTTATTTTTGTTACGCACGATCAAGAAGAGGCGCTTGCGATGAGTGACGAGATTTTCGTGTTAAATGAAGGCAGAATTCAACAGAGCGGCACACCGATGGATATTTATGATGAACCGATCAACCGGTTTGTGGCCGACTTTATCGGTGAGTCGAATATTATTGACGGCACTATGGTCCGTGACTACGAAGTAGAATTTGCCGGATGCCAGTTTGAATGTGTGGATAAAGGACTTAGACCAGATGAACCAGTGGAAGTCATCATCCGTCCGGAAGATTTGGCTTTAACAACACCGGGTGCCGGCAAAATCCAGGCGGATGTCGATTCCCAACTGTTTCGCGGCGTGCATTATGAAATTTGCTGCTATGATGCGGACGGAAACGAATGGCTCGTTCATTCGACGAAAAAAGCGGTTGTGGGCGAAAAAGTCGGGCTTAATTTTGATCCGGAAGCGATTCACGTGATGCGTCACAATGAAACGGAAGAAGAGTTTGATAAACGGCTTGAAAGCTATGAAACAGGAGGGATCATAAATGGACGCGAATAAACGGACATTTTACTCGATTCCATACATGCTATGGATCGGATTGTTCGTCGTCGCACCGATTTTGTTGGTTGTTTACTATTCCTTTTTTGATTTGAATGGAAATTTTACCTTTGCGAACTATCAAAACTTTTTTACGCCTGTGTATTTAATGATGACGCTCAGTTCGTTTTGGTATGCTTTTTTAATTACATTTTTCTGTTTAGTCATCGCGTATCCAGCCGCTTATTTTATTACCCAGTCTAAGTTTAAACAAATTTTGCTGTTATTGATCATTTTGCCCTCATGGGTAAATTTGTTATTAAAAGCATACGCTTTTCTTGGCATTTTCAGTACGTATGGAGCAGCCAACAGCTTTTTGAAAACAATCGGGATTGGATCAAAACAAATTTTATTTACCGATTTCAGCTTCGTTTTTGTATCAGTGTACATATTTATTCCATTTATGATTTTGCCTATTTTCAACGCGCTTGATAAGCTGAATCCGGCACTTGTGTATGCATCGCGCGACCTCGGCGCATCTTCATGGATGACGTTTCTGAAAGTCATTTTTCCCTTGACGTCATCCGGTGTCAAAGCGGGTGTGCAGGCTGTCTTTATTCCGGCTCTCTCACTGTTTATGATTACCCGCCTGATCGCCGGCAATCGGGTTATTACGCTTGGTACGGCGATTGAGCAGCACTTTCTCGTGACCCAGGACTGGGGGATGGGTGCGACGATTGCTGTTTTTTTAATTCTCATTATGGTGATTATTATGATTGTGACCGGTACGCGTAAGAAAGGGGTATTGTGACATGAAATCATTTTGGCCGCGCGCGTACTTAGCGTTTGTATTTCTGATTTTATATGCACCGATTTTTTATTTGATGTTTTACTCGTTTAATAGCGGAGGAACGATGAGCAGCTTTGATGGCTTTACACTTGATTGGTATAAAGAATTGTTTTCCGATACAAGGCTGCTCATTATTGTGTTAAATACTATCGTTATTGCTTTGTTGTCAGCCGCGATTTCAACGATAATTGGCGTGATTGGAGCGCTGGCTATCATCTACGCGAGAAAGCGAATCTATCAAAATACGCTTCTTTCATTAAACAATGTATTGATTGTCAGCCCGGATGTTATTATCGGCGCTTCTTTTTTGATTTTGTTTACGATCGTTGGCATTAAGCTCGGTTTTACGTCGGTACTTTTGGCACATATTGCTTTCTCGGTGCCGATTGTTGTTATTATGGTGCTGCCGAAACTGCAGGAAATGAGCAGTTCTTTAATTGATGCAGCGCATGACCTCGGCGCTTCCCGATTCGATGTTTTAACGAAAGTCATTTTACCGTATATTACACCCGGTATTTTTGCCGGCTTTTTTATGGCGCTGACGTACTCGCTTGATGATTTTGCGGTCACGTTTTTCGTGACAGGAAACGGATTTACAACACTTTCCGTTGAAATTTATTCGTTGGCGCGCCGGGGTATTTCATTAAATATTAACGCACTTTCGACGCTTTTATTCTTATTCACGATATTCCTTGTGATGGGCTACTATTTTATTCAACAACGAAATGAAAAACCGGCAGCGGGGGTGCGGAAATGAAAAAATTGATGCAGGCGCTCGTTGCGGTTTTCCTGATTTCTTTTCTTCTTTTGTATGTCGTTGACCGCTTAAATGCTTCGAGCGGGCAGACAGAAGGGAGCACGTTGACCGTCTATAACTGGGGCGATTATATTGATGCAGAACTGATCGACCGGTTTGAAAAAGAAACGGGTGTGAAGGTCATTTATGAAACGTTTGATTCTAACGAAGCAATGATGACAAAAATAGAGCAGGGCGGCACGACATATGATGTGGCGGTACCTTCTGAATATACGATAGAAAAAATGCGGGATCAGGATCTTCTTTATCCAATTAACCATTCGAAAGTGCCAAATCTGAAATATATTGACGATCGGTTTATGGATTTGTCATTTGATCCTGGAAACAAGTATTCAATTCCATACTTTTGGGGGACCGTCGGTATTTTATACAATACCGATGAAGTTAACGGAGAAATTACTGCTTGGAATGATTTATGGAAACCTGAGTTCCGCAATAAAATTTTAATGATTGACGGTGCGCGTGAAGTAATGGGAATGGGGCTGAACAGCCTTGGCTATTCATTAAATGATACAAATGAAGCGCACTTGCAGGAAGCAAAAGCCAAACTGGATGAATTGACGCCAAACATTAAGGCGATTGTCGGCGATGAAATCCGAATGCTGATGGAAAATGATGAAGCATCGATTGGCCTTGTCTGGTCCGGGACTGCCTCTGAACTGATGGGGACGAAAGATAATCTTGAATATGTCGTGCCGGAAGAAGGATCGAATCTTTGGTTCGACAACATGGTGATTCCGAAGACAGCAAAAAATATTGAAGCGGCTCATGCATTTATTAACTTTATGCTTGATCCTGAAGTGGCGGCGCAAAATACGGAATATGTCGGCTATTCGACACCGAATAAAAAAGCGCTGGAACTCATGCCGAAAGAAATGGTAGAAGACAAACGCTTTTATCCGCCTGCTGACATGACCGAGCGTCTGGAGGTGTACGAAAACCTTGGACCGGAAATGCTCGCTCGCTACAATGAACTATTTTTGAAATTTAAAATGCACCGCAAGTGACCCTGATGTACAGGGTTTCTTTTTTTGTAAAAAATTACATTATTGTTGTATTTTTCAGGGTGATTAGATGTATAATAAAAAAGAAGAATTAAAAAAGTCTTTTTTAAGACAGCACGACTGGCTCGTGAGAAGAGACTGCTATCGGATTCAAGGATATTATTACCATCCGCTTCTAAAAAAAGAGGTAGTAGCTCTTTTTGAAAAAAATGAAACTTTTAAAGAAAGAAGATCGTATTCATTCATATACTTCGTTAAAAAGGGAGATGGGATTATGTTTGGAAAGGTCGCGGCAGACGTATTAGGATTAAGCGATGTTGGAGCAGTCATCAAGCCAGCTGATTATGACAAAGTAGATGCGGATGATTACATTATGCATGAAGATAATGAGAAAATTTATTTTCTCATTAAATCGAAAGCAGATGAATATTGCTTTACGAACATTGGGCTTGTGCATGTAGATGGGGCGAATGCTGTCAGCAAAAAACGGATGCTTCGCCGGTTTAACTACGTGACAAACCGTATTTCGAACGTATACCTCGAAACAGCGGGTACAGTGGACCTCGATGTGGAAATTAAGTTTACACTTGGCAGTGAAACGTACTCCATTGACGTGCACAAAAGACATCTGGAAGAATTAAAAGACTTGTACAAGGCATTATGGCAAATTGCAGAAATGCAAAGGGAAAACGAAATGCATCTCGGTTATGCCCAGCAAAGCCTGGATATATCAGCAAATTCGATTAAAAACATTACGAAGGCGCAAATTGATTTATCAGCTGAATTTGAAAAAGTGAATGCTTACGCATTTGACTGGTTCAAAAAATCAAGCGATGAATATCGTGTAAAAGATTTTGGTGCCGTTTACGAAAAATATATTAATAACTAACGTGAATAAATATTAAAAAACGGCACCTGTTTATTTTAAACAGGTGCCGTTTTTTAATATTCTACAATTACAGATTTAAGGTCATCTGGTTCACAAGGAAGGATCGTATAGCCAAGCTGCTTGACTTTCCCTTTCATGCTTTCGGAGCAATCCGGTCCAACAACTAAGAAAGTTCGATCGCGCTGCACTTTTTCACGAAATGATGACAGCATGCCGAAAAGAGCAGATGTTTTTTCTTCAGACAATGATTGGGTGAAAGAGGACGTGGACTCCGTTACGGGAACAATCCATAATTCGCACGCATCTTCTGTTTGAAGCAGCTTTTCAAACACATCTGCTTTTTCAAGCGGTGTCCGCATCGTTTCATCATGAAGCTCATATACCTCTTTATCTTCGGGCGGCGTTTCCGCAAACGGGCGGCTATTTTTCTTATCAAAAATTTTAATGTCCAATTTGGACGGTTCAAAATGCTTTTCCATTGAAGTCTCTCCTCTTATCTTCGAAACAGGCAACTGTTCTTTTTCACATTTGTTTACCCGTTCTTGATAAGTATAAACCTATTCAATAAGTGAAAGAATGTCTTTTAGCCGGCTGAGTGTGTGAACTGGATTTGCGCCTTCGATTACTTTTCCTTCACCGTGGTCGATCCAGGCGGATTCAATGCCGGTACGGGTTGCACCTAAAATATCCGTTCCTTGGTTGTCGCCCACCATTAGGACATCACTCGGTTTAAGATCCATCAACCTTAAAGCGTGCTCAAAAATTGCTTTTTCCGGTTTTCCGAAGCCGAAATGTCCAGAAATTAACACATGCTCAAAATAAGGAACGAGCTCCGGTGTCATCGTCAATTTTTCTAATTGAAGAGAAGGGGCACCATTTGTTAAGAGCAAGAGACGAATTCCTTTATCGCGCAGTGTATTCAGCACATCGTATGTTTCTTCGTAAACAAAAGCGGAATTGCGGCGAACGCTGCGGAACCGCTCACGTGCCCAGTCCGCTTCAGAAGATGGAATGCTTGCTGCGGTTAAACCGTTTTCCCATGTTTTTAATTGGTAGTCGGCAATTTGGTCTCCCATGGAACGGAAACCATTATGGTGCACGTCGCCAAAGTCTCCCCACAGTCCTTCAAACGGGTTAATGCCAATTGAAATAGTGACCGGATAAAAGTCATATGTTTCATATTGCGCGCGGGCAGCAGCGCGAACGTGTTCTTCGATATCAGCCGCATTTTTTTTGAATTTTTCTGCCAGTTCACCACATGTAACATCAAAAGCCGTTTGAATACTTTTTTTATCATCTAAGAGTGTGTCATCGAGGTCAAAAAAGATTGCTTTTTTCAAAATAGAGTTCTCCTTCTTTTTCACATAGTCTGACTTGAACAGGATGTTCTGGGTTCTCCGTTGCACACAGGACGTGTACGGTTTTAGGAGAAGTTCCTTTAGAACAGGATGTTCTGGGTTCTCCGTTGCACACAGGACGTGTGCAGTTTTAGGAGAAGTTCCTTCAACATTCTATCCTATTTCGACAAAAAGCTTAAAAATCCTGCTTTTCGGCGCGGTGAAAATAAAAAAGAAGGCGGCGAGTAGTCGGGAATATGATGAACAGGAAGGCGGGCCAGTTTAGAAGACAGATCTTCATACAAATTCATTAAATGATCCTGCCGCTGTTCAATAGCAGAGAGACGTTCTTCAATTAAAGAAAAATAAGCGTTTTGTCCGATCGCATTGGCTGCCTGGCCGGGAGGAAGGTTTTGAGCGGCTGCAGTGTCAATCATCTGACGGATTGTAGCCATTTCTTTTTCATCAAACAACCTGCCATTGCGTTTTCCTGTCTCAAACCGGAAGCCTGCTCCTTCAAGTGCCATGACATATTTGTTTAGCGTTGACGGACTGATGTCTAAGGCGGCGGCTGCTTCTTTTGTTGTGTGCATAGAAACCCCTCCTTTGTCTTCTTTAATACATTCAATACCGCTCGCTTTTTTCCTTTCACTGTTTTTGCCGAAAAAGCGTGCATGGCCATGTTCTTTTCGTCAAAATTCGGGTATACAACCGTTAGGTGAAGGATCATGAAATTAGTCAGCTGGACATATACGAAACGCTATAACATTAAAGCGGTTTACGAGCGTTTCCCACATTCGAATGTCATCTTTCGGCTTATTCATACGTATTATTTTATTTACATCGTGAATTGGTCCGAGAAAGACCCGCCGGTTACGAAAATAGATTTAGAACGAATGGAGCTGCTGCTGAATGACGAACTGGGTACCGGACAGTTTTACCGGAACCGCCGATCAAGAAAACAAGGAGGGTCAATACGCATGAAAAAAGCTATGATTATCGCAAATCCATCTTCAGGGAAAGAAGAAGCTGAAGAACACATTGACCAAATTAAAGGACAGCTTGAGAAGTCCGGATACCATGTAGAAACGCGCTTAACCGAAGGAGAAGGAGATGCAATGCGTTTTGCGAAGGAGGCATGCGAACGAAAGCTTGATGCCGTAATTGCGATGGGCGGCGATGGTACGATGAATGAAACGGTAAACGGTCTTGCCGAACAGTCGCACCGCCCTGTAATGGGGGTCATCCCGCTTGGTACTGTCAATGATTTTGCGCGCGCGTTAAATATACCGCTTGAACCTAAAGAAGCGATCGCTTCTTTAGGCCAAAACACAAGACCAGCTGACATCGGCAAAATAAATGACCGTTATTTCCTGAACATTTTAGCAATTGGCGGGATTGCCGAAGCGACTGGAGAAGTCACCTCGAAACAAAAAACAACGCTTGGTGCGCTTGCTTACTTGGTGGAAGGTTTGAAAACATTAAAAGAAAAAACACCATTTCACCTTACCGTAGAAGCGGATGACCGAGTATATGAAGAAAAATCACTTCTTTTTCTGGCTGCACTGACCAATTCAGTTGGTGGATTTGAGAAGTTAGCACCAGATGCAGAAGCGGCAGATGGCTTTTTTCACTGCTTTATTGTACAAGATGTGGGGCTGCCGAAATTGCTGCGTATCGGTGCAAATTTATTGAAAGGTGACTTTCAGGAAGATCCGGACGTTTTATATTTCCGTACAAGAAAAGCGAGTATCCGGTCGACAATGGAGCTTACAGCCAATGTGGATGGCGATCTGGGTGACCCGGTTCCATTTGATCTTGAGGTGCTTAAAGGTCACATTAATGTATTTATTCCATAAAAGACTGCTTTGGGCTGTTTTTTCCAACAAACAAACGCTTTCTTAAGTTTTCCATTTAATAAAAGCCATTCTTCGTTATACAAAAAATGAAACTTTACTATAAATAGTTCGTATATGGCATTGAGGTGAAAAATACATGAGTTTTTGGAAGCGGCTTTTCGGCGGAGCCGAAGAAAGTGTGCCGGAAGCGAAAGAACGGACGCTGCTTAATTTACGTGTAGGTGATTTTGTCACGTACGATTTGGCTGACTACGAAGTAACAGGTAAAATCCATTACAACGACAGTGGTTATTTTTGGGATACGTATCAGCTGGCTGCTGATGGTAAAATCCGCTGGCTCAGCGTAGAGCTTGATGATGAACTCGAAGTCGGCATGTACGAGACCGTTCGTGTGCCAGGCCTTGAACCGGGCTCAAAAAAAGTTACTTACGACGGCAGAACCTATTATTTAGAAGAGCAAGGCCGGGCGTATGTAAAAGCAGAAGGCCGCAGTGAAAATGTTCATGGCAAAAACGTGGACTACTATGACTACATGGATGATTCAGAAGAGCATTTCCTATCTGTTGAAGTATGGGGCGGCGATGTGGAAGTCAGTTACGGGTATGAAATTGAGGAATATGAAATCACCGTTTTAGCGGGAAGCTAACCAACATTGGAGGAGAGAAAATGTTTCAATTTTTTAAGCGTGTGCAGACGTATGTAGGATCTGAGTTGAATGCAACACTTGATAAAGCGGAAGATCCGGTTAAAATGCTGGACCAGTTTATGCGGGAAATGTCTGCGGATATTCGCGATGCGGAAACAGCGGTAGCAAAACAGCTGGCAAACGAAAAAATGTTAAAAAAGAAATATGACGATGCAGACAGCATGGTGGAAAAACGCCAGCAGCAAGCCGTTGACGCCATTGAAGCAGGGAATGAAGACTTGGCTCGCCGCGCGCTTGAAGATAAAAACAATCATGCAAAACAAGCGGAATCAATGAAAGAAGCCCACGCACAGGCAGCGGCGGATGCAGCGGTTCTTCGAGAAAAATTGTCAGAAATGAAACGCGAGTATGAAGAAATGCAGCTGAAAAAAGATTCGTTAAAAGCACGCGCAGAATCCGCAAAAACACGGACGAAAATGAACCGGGCGATGTCCTCTGTCGGCAATGATGAATCAAAACGCGGCTTTGAACGGATGGAAGAAAAAGTGATGCAGTATGAAGCAGAAGCAGAAACATCAGAAGATTTACGGGCAGGTTCGCGCAGCCTGGATGATGAATTAGCTGCAATAAAGAAAAACAGTGCAGTGGATGATGAACTGGCCGCACTTAAGCAAAAGCTCGGAAAAGAATAAGGAACCGCGGTCCGCCCGGTGCGGCGGGCCGTTTCTGTTCATTTGGAGTGTTTTCATATGAGAAAAAAGAAATGGCTGACAATGACCATTGCAGCGGCCGTTTTCCTGGCTGCATGCGGCTTACAGGAAGCGGATGACTATATCGATGAAAACTATACATTTATCGATGCCGTACAAAACAGCTCGAATACAAATGATCGGGCGATGGTCTACCGTACAAATAAAAGTGTGGCAGATACATCGACTGAGCTTGTCGATATACAAGAACCGGAACAAGTCGGTGAAGAAGTGGACGGACGCCAGGTGCTTGTGTATGATAATGAATTTATTATCTTAACAGAAGATCCGGACAACCCTGGATCCACACTTGTTGAAGTAGCCGAAGATGAATTTGTCCGTACACACTATAGTCCAGGCTTTTTTACGGGGATGTTTCTTGGCTCCATGTTAAGTGGGCGGTTTGGCTCAGGGTGGGAGCGGACGCAGACAAATAAGTGCCGAAATAATAAGGATAGATGTTATTCCGGCGGCGGCTACTATGGGACAGGCACTTTTTCATCAGGTTCTTATGGCCGGGGTTCTACATTCCGCGGCGGTGGTCCGGGGGAAGGAAAATAATGAAACGAAATGAGGGAATGCAGCTGTGAATCCATTTTTACTGACATTTTTGTATTATGCAGTGGCCATTGCGGTGGTGATTGTCGGGCTGGTTATTTTTGAACTGATGACCAAAAAGTATAAAGATTGGGATGAAATAAAAGGAAGCAATGCAGCCGTTGCGCTGTCGATCGGCGGGAAAATTATCGGTATTTGCATTATTATTACATTTTCTATTTTCCACAATGATACAATTGGTGAAACGATCATTTGGGGCTTGTTTGGTATGGTGCTTCAGCTTGTGGCATATGTATTGTTTGAAGTACTAACAAGAAGCTTTTCGGTTGAGGAGCAGCTCAAACAAGGAAATTTGGCTGTCGGGATCGTTTCGTTTTCCGTTTCGATCGGTCTGGCGTTTGTTATCGGCGCTTCGATTTCGTAAGGCGGTGTTTTGATGACTGAACAGGAATCTCTCCGGCAAAGCCGGTCAATTTATTACGCATCGGGTATTGTCTCGATTTGCGGAATCATTTTTGAAGTGCTGTTCGGTGCACTTGGTTCATACATTTTAGGAGATGGAGTGAAGCAGTATACGCTCACCATCTCCCTTTTTTTAACCGGTATGGGCATCGGGGCATACATAAGCGAAAAAATGACAAGGCATTTAATTGCTTCTTTTATTTGGATTGAGTACAGCATTGGTCTCATCGGCGGGTTTTCCGCCATGCTTCTGTTCGGGGTGACGGCGTATTTGCCAGACGGAACGGACGCTTTGTTTTTATATAGCGTCACATTGTTAGTCGGAACGTTGACAGGTGTTGAGCTGCCTATTTTAATTCGGAAAGCAAATGAAATTGGTGTGTCTCTTGAAAAAAGTGCGGCTAAGGTTCTGTTTTCAGATTACGCCGGCGGTCTTATAGGCGGTCTTTTGTTTTTATTTTTGCTTCGTCCGTATTTCGGTCTTGTGAAAACATCATTTCTCGTTGCCCTCATTAATATAGCAGTGGCGATCTGGATTGTGTTTCGATTCCGTCATGAACTGAAACGGTTTCGGCTTCATGCGATATCCGGCGTTGCTTTTCTATGTATTTTAATTGCTGGTGCGCTTTTTGGGGAAGAAGCGGCGTTTCATTTCGAGCAAAAGCTGTACAAAGACCCGGTCGTTTTTTCTGAGCAAACCGCTTATCAGCAAATTATTTTAACGAGAGAGCAAGGGGATACACGTTTGTATTTAGATGGCCAGCTGCAATTCAGCTCATCTGATGAACATAGGTACCATGAAATTCTCGTTCACCCTGCGATGGCAGCGGCTGCACGGCATGACCGGTTGCTTGTGTTAGGTGGCGGAGACGGTCTCGCTGTTCGTGAACTATTAAAGTATGAAGATCTTGGAACCGTAACACTTGTCGATCTTGATCCCGCGATGACGGAAACGGCACGAACGAACCATTTATTAACCGATTTAAATGAGGGAGCACTGGATGATCCGCGTGTGGACATCGTGAATGAGGACGCGTTTCAGTTTTTAGAAAAAGCTGAAGGTTTTTATGATGTGGTCATTATCGATTTACCCGATCCGAACAATGAGTCATTGAATAAATTATACACGCAGGAATTTTACTCCCTTGCCCGCAATCATCTGCAGCCGGACGGGGCAATGATTGTGCAGGCGACCAGTCCCGTATTTGCGCCAAAAGTGTACTGGACGATCGACCGGACCGTGCAGGCGGCCGGACTAAAAACGGAAAACCTTCATGCGGATATTCCGAGTTTTGGCGGCTGGGGTTATGTCATGGCATCGCGAAACGGTATTAAGCTGGAAGAGCTAACTCTTTTAAAAGATACACGGTATTTAACCGCCGATGTATTACCGGCGCTGGCGAAGTTCGGAAAAGATGAAGATGCGGTGATGGAGGATGGAGCAACACTCCAGCCGAACACATTAATTCGCCCGAATTTAATTGAAGTGTACGAAAAATCATGGCGTTACTACTAAACGAAACAAGCCGCCCCTGAAAAGGAGGCAGCTTGTCAGAGTGTAGACAAATAAAACCTTTTGTCAGCACATCTGTTTTTTCTTACGTACCATTGTTCTTTGGTTAGGGCGGTTTAGGGCGTTCTGATTGGAGCCGACATGCGGCGGGCTCGCGACTTCGCGTTCCGCGGGCAGGCGCTGAGCTCGTTTCCGTCGCTGCGCGCCTCCACCGATCTCACCTGGCCTGCTAGTCCCGCAGGAGTCTTCGCCGCAAGCCCGCCGCCGCTGTTTCTATAAAAGCAGCGCATAAAAGAGCCGGTTCATGGGGACATGCTCCTCTGGCGACAGCGCCAAAATGGGACCGTTACAGTGCCCACTCGTTTTTGCGAATAACAGCCAGCCAAAAAACGGCACGAATATTCGCTGCTCTTCTAAAAAACGGGGTGAAGCAAAAAGGACGCAGACTCCTGCGGGAACAGCGGTGAACGTGAGGCCCCGCAGGAGCGGGAGCGACGAGGAGGCTCACGCACTGCCCGCGGAAAGCGAAGTCCTTTTTGCTTCATCTATCGGCTCTTTCAAAAAAACTGACGACTTTGTCGACAGCCTGACAAGCCGCCCCTGAAAAGGAGGCGGCTTGTTTCGTGACCAAAACCAATGATTTAATTACTTTTCAAATGAAAGAAGCTGTTTATTCAGCTCTTTTAATTCGTTTTCCATTTCAACCAGCATTTCTTCTGCTTTAGACGTGCCGTGTCCAGTCGATTCCAACTTTTCAATGTCACCTTGCACACGAATGTAATCCATTTTCAATTCTCTAATCTTGTATTCAATTTGTGACTTATTCATATATGTACCGCCTTTTTCTTTTATTTTACCAAATGAAAAAGCCGTCTGCACGTGGCAGACGGCTTTTGTTTATTACCGGGAAACGATAAATTCAATGACGAGGTTTAAGAAAAACACGGTATGGACCGCTGCGAAAATAAGTCCTTGTTTGTTTAAACGCTGCATTAATACTTGATCCATATCAATCACCTCATAGGTTAGTTTGTAAATATAATATAACACATGTTCACAAAATGTTCAAAAAGAATTTACGAAATTGCAACAAATTAAAAAGAAGCAGAATGTCTGCTTCTTTAAAGGATCGGCGACAGGAGCCGAGAAATAGATTCTTTAAACTTAATCCAATTAGACCGCTGCTGGTATAGCGCTGGCGTCAATTCATAGGAAACTGTCATGTCATGCCAGAAAATCTTTGCCAGCCGGCTGCCAGTTTCATAGTCATACATAAAGGCGTTCACTTCAAAGTTTAAGCGGAAGCTCCGTACATCAATGTTCGCTGTCCCCACTGAACTTAATTTTTCATCTACGACAATCGTTTTCGCATGAATAAAGCCATCGTTATAAATATAAATTTTCGCTCCTGCTTTCAATAATTCGCCTGCATACGAATACGTTGCCCAATAGACAAATGGATGATCAGGTTTATTCGGAATCATAATTTTTACATCAATTCCCGACAAGGCCGCTATTCGAAGTGCGTCTAAAATACTCGCGTCTGGAATAAAATAAGGAGTCTGAATATAAATCGATTTCTTTGCTGTCGTAATAAGCTTAAAGTAGCCGCTTTTGATTTGATCCCACTCTGAATCCGGCCCGCTCGTAACAATTTGCATAGCAGTGCTGCCTGTATGGTCTGGAACAGGGAACAGCCGCTCATCATACACAAAGTCATGCCGCTTTGATGCTTGATTCCAGTCCAAAATAAAACGAGTTTGAAGTGCATGTACAGCACT
Organism: Domibacillus sp. A3M-37; assembly: GCF_024213455.1. Classification (NCBI taxonomy): domain Bacteria; kingdom Bacillati; phylum Bacillota; class Bacilli; order Caryophanales; family Bacillaceae; genus Domibacillus; species Domibacillus sp. A3M-37. The sequence goes on from NZ_JANAVL010000013.1 coordinate 55,270, forward strand.
GCCTTCGACGCGAAGATGCGTATCGCGCCAGTAGCCAAATGACGGGTTCTTTCCTAAATATTCGTCACCGACATTAAAGCCGCCTACGTAACCGATTTGCCCATCAATAATAACAATTTTCCGGTGGTTCCGGTAATTAAGGCGCAAATTAATAAATGGAATGCTGGAAGGAAAAAAGGTTTCAACCACACCACCCGCTTCCGTTAATAATTTAAAATCCTTGCGACGGAGCGTTCTAGAGCCCATGTCATCATAAAGCATACATACTTCAACACCTGTGAGTGCTTTTTCCGTTAATAATGTAATGAGTTTTTTCCCAAGCTCGTCGTTCCGGAAAATATAATACTGAATATGAATGTGGTTTTTTGCCTTGCGTATGTCATTCATAAGCGCCTCAAACTTTTCAACACCATCTGTATAAATATATACGTTGTTGTCTTCAGACAGGACCGCATCATTATGACTGAGCAGCATGTAAACGAGCTTCGCATTTTTTTTCGTATGTGGATTGGCAAACGGATAGAGGCCGCTTTTAATTGCTTTTTTCTGATGTGCAATTTGTTTCTCAATGCCGATTTTTTTCTTATCTTCCCAATCAAAAAGCCGCTGCCTGCTTAAATTTTGCCCGAAAACGAGGTAAAGAATAAAGCCGAGAAGCGGAATGAAAAAGAGCACCATCAGCCAGGCCCATGTTGCGCCTGGATCGCGCCGTTCAAGAAAAATAACAGCAGATGCCGATACAATATTCAGTGCAAACAGCACGTAGGCAGCCGATGGGAAAAGACTCAATTCAATGAACACGTTTATCACCGATCCGTTCTAATAAAATACTTGCTTTAACTATACACGAAAAAGTGTGAATGATCTGGATTGAAAAAGCTAAAATGGGGAAAATAAAAAAGGATGATAAAAAAAAATGAAACACTTTTTTATAAAGAACGTATAGACAAATAAAAGCGAAAAGGATGGATCGCGATGAAGAGTAAGGACCGGACAAGACAAATTGTCGATAATATTGCCAGGCTTGGTGTAAAAGCAAAGGTAACAAAATCAAGAGCGGCTCTATGGAGCGCGCTACAAGGCAGCGGAGAAGTGAAGGGTCAGCTGAAAGTGGTGACTTCCTGCCATCCTGGATAAGGAAGGGGCGTATGACGATGCATTTTAACAAAGGGCTTCTTTTATACAATGAACAAGCAGGCAAAGGAAAAGTGCCGATTAATGAACAAATTGTCCCTGTTTTAAAAGAAGCAGTAGAACACTTAGAGGAACAGGTCATTTCAGCGCCAGGAGAAGGAGAAAAAATTTGTTTTGAGCGAGGAAGTGATTATGATATTATCATCCTCTACGGTGGCGATGGGACGATTCATGAATGTGTCAATGGCATTGCCCGGCTGGAAAACGGGCCGGTTGTCGCTGTGCTGCCTGGCGGAACATGCAATGATTTCAGCCGAGCGATTGGTGTGCCGGAAGAAATGGATGCAGCATGCCGATTGTTAAAAACAGGCGGCGTTCGCCATGTGGATCTTGGTTTGATGAACGATCGCTATTTTGTCAACTTTTGGGGAATTGGCATGATTACGGACACATCAGAAAACATCGATGAAAATAAAAAAACGATGATCGGCAAAATGAGCTACTATTTAAGCGCATTGGAGACCATCCGCAACCCGCCTTTTTTTCATTATATGATTGAAGCGGACGGAGTGAAACTTGAAGGGGATGCTGTGATGGCTGTAGCGTTAAATGGAAACTACATCGGAACGATTAACCTCCCATTTGAAGCCAATCACGAAGACGGCTATCTGGATCTCATCATCGTGAAAGAATCGGGATTTTCGCTTATTAAAGAAGTGATTCAGACAGAAAAAATAAAAGCTACAGGCAAACACGCAGCAAACCTTGAACACCATCGGGTCCGGTCATTTACCATTGCGACGGACAGGCCCATGCGTGTTGATATGGATGGAGAAGTGTATACAGCCACACCATCCAATTGCAGTGTGAAAAAGGGTCATGTCCGCTTTGTCAGTTCCATATAAAAGCGTCCGGACCAAGTCAAGGCCAGGACGCTTTTATCATTTAAGACGAGAAGACTCAGCCTCCAGGAGAAGCGCGAAGGAGTCTTCATTAAACAGAGCGGCTGCGAAACTTTTTAACAAACCAAATAACTGCCGCAATAAAGATAATAGCCAAAATCGCGTACACAATATTTGAATACACATCCATATACTCGACAACCGTATGCCATGAATCAGAAAAAGCGGCACCTAGATTAACAAGAACTGTGTTCCAAATTAGTGTTCCAGCTGTTGTAAACAAAAGAAACAAGAAAAAGTTCATGTTAGACATCCCGGCCGGAATGGAAATCAGGCTGCGGATAAGTGGAATCATGCGGCATAAAAAGACCGTCCATACCCCGTATTTGTCAAACCAGACATCTGCCCGATGAATATCTTCTTTTTTTACACGAAGAAATTTTCCATATCGTTCAATAATTTTCTCCAATTTTTCAACATCCATTAATAACCCGATGCCATATAGAAGGACAGCACCTGCAACGGATCCGGCTGTTGAAGCTAAAATGACGCCGGTAACTGTTAAATCTGTCTGTCCGGTCATAACACCACCGAATGTAAGGATGACTTCGGACGGAATTGGAGGAAATAAATTTTCAAGCGCAATTAAGAAAAAAACTCCCCAGAGCCCGTACTGCTCCATCATCGAAATAATCCAGTTTTCCATAATAGTTCCTTTCCGTGAAGAAAATTTTCGCTTCGTTTGACATTATAGCATGGCCAATCAAAGCTTCACCAATAAAAAGAAAAGACCCGCTCATTAAAGCGGGACAGAAGAAGAAGTGCTGCCAAAAATCGCGGTTAATGTCGTCGTAAGTGTCTGCTCTTTTTCAAGACTATATAGATCAAGCCGTTTTTTCCACTTGCTTCGCTCAATGTCGCTATCAATAATTGTTGTAATTTGCTGCTCGATCGGGACATCATCGGTTAATTCATAAATGAGTTCCCGTTTTTTTAAGTAGTCTGCATTAAATTCTTCTTGCCCGGGGAGTGCACCGGAAATAAAGACAGGAAGTTCTTTTTCAAGCACTTCACTAACGGTAATGCCGCCTGGCTTTGTAATAATGGCGGACGCTTCTTCATAAAACCGGTTCATCTCTTCACGGCTGCTCATGTACGGCAATGCTTTAATGCGCGGATTTCGCAGCAGGTCAATTTGCGCCCGTAACTTTTCGTTATGGCCGCACAGCACTTTATATGTGTAGGAAAGCGTATGGTCATTTAAATGCTGAAGCAGCTTTTCTAATTGTCCCAGACCACTATTTCCGCCTGCGATAAGAATGGAACGATGTTTAGTGTGGACATGGTCCACTTCAAAAGAAGGGTGGACCGGAATACCGGTCACATACACGCGCCCTGCCGGAACACCGAGGCGTACGAGCCATTTTTTTGCTTCTAGATGAGGAACAAAATGATAATCAATGCTGCGTTTTCCCCATACGTCGCTGACGAAAAAGTCTGTGTACACATTAATGATCGGTGCCGTAACCTTTTTCTGGCGTTTTAAGTGATTGAGCAGCTTCGACGGATAGCTGTGTGTACAAATAATATAGTCTGGACGTTCTTTTTCGATCAACCGGGCAAGCCGGAATTCAAAGTATTTGTCCCACACATGAAGCGGCATTTGCTCGCTTCTTCTGCCATCCGGCGTATAAATAAACGATTTATAAAATTTGCTGTATGATTCTGGTTTTTTGTTGATCCACTGCATGTACATTTTTGAAACGACCGATTCGAGCGATTCATGGCAATAACTTAAAATGTCCACAGTTTGGATGTTCGCATCCGGCCGAATCATACTAATGTGTTCGATAATAGCTTCGGCTGCTTTATGATGGCCCGACGACAGACGAAATAAAGGAAGCACAATAATTTTCATGTCAATTTGACTCCTTTAACGGCGGGAATATGACGATTTTTTCCATTTGATAATAAAATGAATAACAAATAAAACAAAAAACAAAGCACCGGCAATTGCTAAATACTCCGGTTCAATTCTAATGTAGGAGCTAATTAAAAAACCTGCTGACATATACATGAATACCCATATAAATGCACCTAAAACAGAGAGGGCAAGAAAAGCGGGAATGGAAAACTTCGCAATTCCAGCAAAATAAGGGTTAAACTGACGGACTCCCGGGACAAAAAAACCGGCTAAAAGCGAACGGGATAAATCCCAATGCATAATCGTTTTTCGAAGCCTTTTTTTCGTGACACCTAAATATTTTCCGTAACGGTCCAAAAGCGGCTGACCGATGACTCGGCCAAGTGTATAGCTGATCAACATGCCGGTCAGCGTGCCGGCTATTAATGATGCAAGAGCGCCGGGAAATGAAATAGATCCGTTTTTGGCAAGCATGCCTACATACACATACAAACTTTCTTCCGGCGCTGGGATGCCGACGATACCGAAGACCCCGGCTAAAAATAAAATAGCATATCCATACTTCGATAAATACGCGATGACTAATGATTCCATGTAATCCCTCACTTCAAAAACAAACCGAGCCAATAATGAATCAATTTGTCCGGAACAATGTATGTACCGTTACAAATGAAAAAGAAGCGGACTTCTGATCCGATAAAAAAAGACGAAGCGCGTCCATCATGATGAGGGGCGCTTTTTCGTAGGCGCCGGTTGTTTCACCGCTATCATGAAGCGTAATAATGGCGCCGTTTGACCTTGCCATCCTCAATTTCTCAGCCAGTTTTTCAGCGGTCATGTTTTTTTTCCAATCTCCTGGAATAGATGTCCACATAATTGTGTCAAATGCTTTCGCTTGTGGGAGCGTAAATGGATTAAAGTGTCCCCATGGCGGCCGGTATAAGGTGACACGATTTCCTGTAATGGAATGTATACTGTCAGCCGCTTTTATAAGCTGTCTTTCTAATGCGGGAGGCGATAGGAGCCAGTTTGAAATATGGCGGTTATTATGAATGCCAATTTCATGGCCTTCAACTTCCATTCTACGGATTAACTCAGGATAAAGTTTCGCTTTTTCTCCTACAACAAAAAAGGTGGCTTTTACATTATATTGTTTTAACATGTCTAATAGAAGAGGTGTGTATGCAGGATCCGGTCCATCATCAAATGTAAGAGCGATTTCCGGTCGGTCAGGTCCGCGTTTTTTAACGTTGTGCGCATACATACGCGCATGGACAGTTGGCAGCACAGTCCAGGAAGCCGCGAGCAGCGCGGCGGCTGTCATAATCTTTTTCATTTGGGCGCTCCATTTCGCAATACTATTTCGTTAATTATAATTCTGATTTAGAGAAAACACAAAACCCGCTTTTCAGCGGGTTTTTCGTCAGGCATTGTATGGTTCTGCAATCACAACAGGTGCAGTGCCTGCTTCAGATTGTACTGTTTCCTGATCCGGCATACGTTGAATTTCAACATGACGGATTTGGTGGTCTTCCATTTGTAAAACGGTAAACAGGAATCCATTGTGCTCGATTGATTCGCCAGGCTGAATATCATAATTCTCCGTTAAAATCCAGCCGCCAAGCGTATCAACATCCTCGTCATTCATATCGATGCTGAGCAAGAGGGCGGTTTCAGCAACCGGCATCTTGCTGCTGGCGATATAGTGAAAATCACCAATTTGCTGAATAACGGGTGGTTCGGCGACATCGAATTCATCGTACAATTCACCGACAATTAATTCGACGATATCTTCTGCTGTAACAATGCCGGCTGTACCGCCGTACTCATTGATCAGCATGACCATCTGTGTGCGTTCTGCCTGCATTTTGGCAAGCAGTTCATGCACAGGCGTCGAATCAATCACCCGGGTCACCGGCCGGACGAAATGCTTAATGCTTTTCGAGCCGACCACTGGGTCCGAGACATACTCGGCAATCACTTCTTTAAAATTCACGAAGCCGATAATCCGGTCTTTGTCTCCATCTGCAACGGGGTAACGAGTATACTTTGTTTCCCGGAACAAGCTGACACAATCCCGGACTGTGTCTTCTTTATCGAAATAAATCATTTCTGTCCGGGGCACCATTACTTCCGTTGCCGCCCGGTTATGAAGCAGCGACAAATGGTTTTCATGCTCTATACCGCTTAATTCAGCGAGAAGAGCGGAGGAACGCCCTGTCGAGGGAGGTTCTCCTGTTTCATTTGATTCTTTCCGTTTTACATTACGAATGGCTGTAAATGACAACGCCAAAAGGATAACAGCTATAAGCCCAATCCATATGTCCAATCAGATTTCTTCTCCCGCTAATGCGAAAGAAGAAGTCACCTCCTATTAAATATGATGATCAATGATGAAAAACCGGCAGTATATAATGAAGTGGTTACCGTCAATGTCCCATTTGATCACCTTCTTTCCATCGTTCTTTTAAGTAAGTTTATTATAATAAAGACAGATAATTCGGTCAAACAACTGAATTTTTACAAAAGCTGTGTTAAAAACCAAGACGCGATTGTAAAATACGTAATCAATGAAAAAATATCATTGATGGTCGTAATAAGCGGACCGGATGCGACCGCAGGATCGATATTCAATTTATATAAAACGAGCGGAATAATGGTGCCAGCAAGTGTTCCGATAATAAGCGTCAGCAAAAGAGACGCTCCGACTACAAATCCAAGAACAGCACTGCCTTGCCAGAAAAAAGCAATAAAAAAGATAAGGATTCCACAAACCGCCCCGATAATGAGTCCGACGCCGAACTCACGCCCAATAAGCGCCAGCACAGTCCGCATATCGATGTCACGTGATGCAAGTCCGCGTACAACAACGGCCAGTGACTGTGTACCGGTGTTTCCTGTCATACCGGAAATCATTGGCATAAAATATGTGAGTGCTACTACTTGATGAAGCGTATCTTCAAAACCAGAAATGATGCTGCCGGATACAAGCCCGATAAATAACAGTAAAACGAGCCAAGGAAGCCGTCTGAAAGCTGCGACACTCGCTTTCGTATCAAAATCAATCGATTTACCGGAAGCGGATAATTTTTCAATATCTTCGTTCGCTTCTTGAATGACAACGTCGATAATGTCATCGAATGTGACAATCCCGATTAAGACGCTTGTATCATTAACGACGGGGATCGCGAGAAAGTCATATCGTTCAATGAGACGGGCAATCTCTTCCTGATCGGTGTACACATCAACTGAAATGACACGGCCGTACATAATATCAGCAATTTTCTCATGCGTGTCCGCCAGAAGCATGTCCCGGTAAGACACAACCCCAACGAGCTTTTTTGTATCATCAATCACATATAAATAATTGATCGTTTCTGCAAACTCTGCAAATGACTTCAGCTTTTCAACCGCTTCCCGTACTGTGTAGGAATGCTTGATCCAAACGAACCGATTCGTCATAATCCGACCGGCCGTTTCTGGCGGATAGCTCATCATGTTTTCGATAATCGTCGATTCTTCTTTTTTCATGCCGGATAAAAATTGCTTAATGTTTTCCGGCGACATATCATCGAGGAGGGACGCCAAATCATCATTGTCCATATCATCGAGCACTTTGCGGGAACGTTCTTTCCCGACTTTTTTCAGAACAGTCATTTGCTCGTCACTGTCAAGCTCTTGAATCATATCGGTCAAAACCGGAATCGTTAAATGGAGCAAAAACCGCGTTTGATGCTTTTCCGGCAGGTTCCGATAAATCGCCGCCATATCATACGGGTGAAGTTCATCAACCAATTGTTGCAAATCCGTTTTTTTTCCTTCTTTTAAATGCTTGATGACAAGCAGGGTCAGCTGGTCTTCGGCCAAATTTGAGATCACAGTCATCCCCTCCTTTAAAATGAAATTTGGGCTGCTTCTTAAGTATAAAACGAAATCATTTAAAAAGTGTCACAGTTTATGTGAAATTCATCATAAATTTACATACGCAAACGAACGAATTTTGATAAAATAACAGTATAGCAAAAAAAGATGATTTCAGCTATGTATTTTGTCACGATGTGGAGGTTATGTAATTGAAAAGTCCCGGAAACATGAAAGAACTCATTTATATACATTTGCACCCGATTAATCAATACGTTATCTCATACGGAATTGAATTCCAGGAGTTTATGAGATCTCTTCCGGAAACGCCGTCTCATTTGCTTTTATTGAAACATAAATTTGAGGGCAGCGACTTTAATATGCATACCCGCTTTGATTACATTGAATCAGAAGAATTTCCTCGATTATTAAAAGAAGACGTTGGCGAATACGGTGATTTTTGCTGGGTCGACTTTGAAGATTCAGATGGACTAAATGAAATGGAAGGACAGGAAATTGCAGAACTTCTTTACTTAGCTCATAGCAAAGAACATTTGCGCCGCCCTTTTTATAGTAAGCTGAATAATCGTTATGCGTATTTGTCTCATGATGATGAATGGTTTAATAAAACGTACTACCGGCACATTCCAGATTTTTACGGTGTACTTGGCAAGCTTATTTCATTGAAGCTTGGATTATTTCGAAGCGAACGGTCGTTTTTTGCTTTGAAAAAAGGGTCTGCTTTTCCGCTGATTCCACCGGAGATGATGGCAAGGCTCAGCGGCAGCATGAAAGAAGGAATTGTCATTTCGTTGTCAAAAACGGAACAAAGCCGCTTTAAAGTGGAAGTGCCGATGTGGATTGTCGGTGATCACATTAGCATGGATGATGTATTCGACGACTATATGGAAAGTTTTCGGACGCCGCCGGATGCCCGGCTTGTTTTTGATAAAAAAACACATGAATGGAGCATCTTCTCGTAAGAAAGCGCAAGGCGGCCGTTCAGGCCCGGCAGGCGTAAGACGGACCAGCGAAGTGGCGCTTTTGCCACACAGCTGTGACGGCTTATGACCGAGGGACTGGTCGCCTTGAGCTGGACAAAATTAGAAACATTTACTTTTTTTCTCACAAAAAACGGATTCTCAATGAGAGAATCCGTTTCGCTTTACACAAGGGCTGTTTTTTTTCGTTTAAGAAAAGCTAAGAGGAAAACAGACAGGCGGAATATTGTTATTATTCTGAAGAGGTTTACATATAAATAAATTGAGCATGAAGTCGGATGGAAAGATTCTGCTTATTAAAAGAAAGCATGGTAGAATAAAAGCGACTGACTTTTTTGGAGGATGAATATGAAAACAAAACTCGGATTGCTCTACGGAGGAAAATCAGCAGAACATAACGTATCATTACAAACAGCTAAAGCTGTAACCGCAGCGATTAATTTAAATAAATTTGACGTATATCCTGTTTATATTTCAATAGACGGCACGTGGACAGAAGGGGGAAAACTTGAAGCACCGGCTGAAACCGTGGAAGAACTTAAGCTTACTGGAAATGGTGGAACAGAGCATGTATTGTCGATGCTTGCGCAAAATAAATATGACATCGTTTTTCCATTGTTGCATGGACCAAACGGTGAAGATGGGACTGTGCAAGGGCTTCTTGAAGTGTTAAATGTACCGTACGTAGGAAACGGTGTGCTTGCTTCTTCCGCAGGAATGGACAAAATCATCATGAAAAGTGTGTTCGCGCAGGCCGGTCTTAAACAAGTGGGCTATACACATATGACCTGGGCAAAATGGGAACAAAATAAAGAAGAAGCATGCAGCCGAATTGAACAGGAAATTGGCTGGCCATGCTTTGTAAAACCAGCCAATCTCGGTTCAAGCGTTGGGATTAGCAAGTGCCAAAACACTGATCAGCTTATGACAGCTATAGAAGAAGCGTTTCAGTTTGATCGGAAAGTCATTATCGAAGAAGGTGTGACTGCACGTGAAATTGAAGTCGGCATACTGGGAAATGATGAGCCCGAATGCTCGGTAATTGGGGAAATCGTGCCGAAAAAAGATTTTTATGATTACAAAGCAAAATACGAAGACGGCGATACTGCTTTGATTATTCCGGCGGATATTACCGAAGTGCAGCAAAAGGAAATGAAAGAACTGGCCATTCGTGCCTATCAATCACTCGACTGCTCCGGCCTCGTACGTGCGGACTTTTTCTTAACAGAAAACGGTGATTTTCTTATTAATGAAGTGAACACAATGCCTGGTTTTACACCATTTAGCATGTTCCCGCTTCTTTGGAAAGAAGCGGGAACCGAGTATCCAAAACTGATTGAAAAAATGGTCGAACTCGGTATTGAACGACATTCAGAAAAACAATCGATTAAATATACGGTTTAAAGGTGGGCGCTCATGATTCGGAAAACAATTGAGCAGGTAGCGAGTATGATCAATATCGAAAATGACGTGACACAATGGCATGACCGCCTCGTTGAAGGCGTCTCAATTGATTCACGCAGCGTGGAGGGGGGGCGTCTGTTTGTCCCCTTCGCCGGGGAAAACACAGATGGACATCAGTATGTCCGGCAAGCGATTGAAAGCGGTGCTGGTGCGGCGCTTTGGCAAAAAGACATGCCAGGTGCGCCGGACGATCTGCCAGTACTGATCGTAGAAGATACACTGTTGGCTTTACAGCAGCTGTCAAAGTCATACAGGGATTCATTGGAGGTCAAAGTGGTTGGCGTTACGGGAAGTAATGGGAAAACGACGGTGAAGGACATGGCCGCTTCGGTTTTTGCCGGGAAGTACCGCGTGCAAAAAACCGAAGGTAACTTCAATAACCATATTGGTCTTCCGCTGACGATGCTTTCCCTGCATGCGGATACGGAAATAGCAATTTTAGAAATGGGCATGAGCGGCAGAGGAGAAATCGAACTGCTGTCAAAGCTTGCTTCACCAGACGCAGCGATTATTACCAACATTGGAGAATCACATCTGCAAGATTTAGGTTCCCGTGAAGCGATTGCGGATGCGAAAATGGAAATAACGGCTGGATTGTCTGAAGGAGGAACGCTTCTTTATTTAGGCGATGAGCCGCTGCTGGCAGAAAAAATTGATGAAGACGTTCCGTTCCAAACAAAAACATTTGGTCTGGGTGAAACAAACGATATTTATCCGGTATCGGTCGAGCAAAGGGAAAATGGCAGCGTATTTACGGTGAATCAATCACCAGAGGTGCAATTTGAATTGCCGGTTCTTGGTCAGCATAACGTAACGAACGCTCTTGCAGCAATTTCAGCAGCTTCTTTATTTGACATGTCATATGAATCAGCTGCAGAAGGACTGAGAAAAGTCGAGCTGACCAAAATGCGCATGGAATGGGTAGAAGGCAAAAATGGCATAAAGATTATTAATGATGCCTACAATGCCAGTCCGACGTCTGTGAAAGCGGCGGTCTCGCTTGTGTCTGATTTACCATCGCTGTCCAAGAAAATTGTTGTGCTCGGCGATATGCTGGAATTGGGTCTGGATGAAGAGTTATTTCATTATCAGACAGGCCAGTCTATCAATCCAGACAAAATCGATTATGTGTTTACGTACGGAGCGCTTGGCCACTTTATTGCCTCTGGTGCAAAAGGTGCATTTGGGACGGAGCGTGTCTTTTCATTTCAAGATAAAGAGGAGCTTATTCAATCGCTTGAAAATATTTTAGAAGGCGGCGAGCTTATTCTTGTAAAAGCATCGAGAGGCATGAAGCTCGAAGAAGTCGTTGAAAGCCTCTCTCATTAAAAAAGGCGGTGGATAATCATGATCGGGTGCCTTTGCATTCATGGCTTCACGGGTTCACCGTATGAAGTGCAGCCGCTTGCAGATTATTTACGTGACCATACGGACTGGAAAATCGCCGTGCCTGTTTTGCCTGGGCATGGCGAAACGCTGTCATTGAAAAAAGTGGCCTGTACGGAATGGCTCGACTGTGCAGAGGCGGCTCTACTTCAACTGCTTGATGAATGTGAAACGGTTTATATTATCGGGTTTTCAATGGGCGGACTCATTGCTGCTTATTTAACAGCCCGCCATCCAGTTCGAAAACTTGTCATGCTGAGTGCAGCAGCCAAGTACATTAATCCCGTTCAGGTAAAAGAAGATGTAAAAGTAATGATGCAGGATTTACGTGAGAAAAAGCTGCATGAAAACGAATTGTTTTTAAGGTACCGGGAAAAACTGTTGATGACCCCGCCTGGCGCAGCAAGGCAATTTCAAAAAGTGGTTGGGCTTGCCCGACCCGCATTAAAAAAAATAAATGTACCCGTGTTTATCGCTCAGGGAACAGCAGACGGCATCGTTCCAGTAAAAAGCGCATCATACATTTACCGGCGTCTTTCATCAGCGGAACGCCACTTATATTATTCACCGGAAGCGAAGCATTTAATTTGCCATACAGGGAACACAGAAGAGCTTTTCAAGAATGTCTTTACTTTTCTTTCCGAATAACGTAAAGTTATACAAATGCGCATTGAAAATTCGGACGTGAAATGATAAGATAAAAAAGACATGTTGCTCTTCGCATGAATGTAGAAGGGTATTTTTTTGTGCGGATGGCTAGTTTAACATAGAAGGAGAAGAAACTATTGACAAAATTTAAAGATTTAAATTTAAGTGAAGAAACGCTCAAAGCAATCGACAAAATGGGGTTTGAAGAGGCGACGCCAATTCAGTCTGAAACGATTCCTTTAGGCTTAGCAGGAAAAGACATCATCGGACAGGCACAAACAGGAACGGGTAAAACGACTGCATTTGGTATTCCGATGGTGGAAAAAATCGACACGAAAAATGAAGCTATTCAAGGGCTGATTATTGCACCGACACGTGAGCTTGCAATCCAGGTTTCAGAAGAACTTTACAAAATTGGCAGTGGCAAACGTGCCCGCGTGCTGGCTGTTTATGGCGGACAGGACATTCAACGCCAAATTCGCGCGTTGAAACAACGCCCGCATATTATTGTTGGAACACCGGGACGTATTCTAGACCATATTAACCGCCGTACATTGAAACTGGAAAATATCCAAACGCTCGTTCTTGATGAAGCGGATGAAATGTTGAACATGGGCTTCATTCAAGACATCGAATCCATTCTTTCAAATGTGCCGCCAGAGCGTCAAACGCTTCTGTTCTCGGCAACAATGCCGGGTCCAATCCGTGCGATTGCGGAACGTTTCATGAAAGATCCAGAAGTAATCCGTGTGAAAACAAAAGAAATGACGGTTTCAAATATTGATCAATATTACGTAAAAGTACCACAACGTGAAAAATTTGATACGCTTGCACGTCTTATGGATTCTCATTCACCTGAGCTTGCCATTATCTTTGGCCGGACAAAGCGCCGTGTTGATGAATTGGCCAATGCGCTTAGTCTGCGTGGCTATCAGGCAGAAGGTATTCATGGTGATTTAACTCAAGCAAAGCGTTTAACCGTTTTAAACCGTTTTAAATCAGGGAAAATTGATGTGTTAGTGGCAACAGACGTAGCAGCGCGCGGTCTTGATATTTCTGGCGTTACACATGTTTATAACTATGACATTCCGCAAGATCCAGAAAGCTATGTTCACCGTATCGGCCGTACAGGTCGTGCTGGTAAAGAAGGTATGGCCATTACGCTGGTTGATCCACGCGAAATGAGCTATCTTCGTGAAGTGGAACGTACAACGAAAAAAAGCATGAAACCAATGGAAGCTCCATCATGGGATGATGCACTCAGTGGTTTACAGCAAGCGGCTGTAACAGATCTTGCAGAAGCGATTGCGAAAAACGAATGGGCGGAATATCGTGCATTTGCAAAAGATATGCTGGATCAATACAATCCGGAAGATCTTGTGGCAGCAGCATTGAAGCTGATCACAAAAGAGCCGGATCGCACTCCTGTTCATATTACAAATGAAGCGTCTCTTCCACAGCGACGTGATAAATTCCGCAGCAAAAGCTCAGGCGGCGGCTCTCGCAAGCCAAGCGGCAGCGGACGTCAGGGCGGCGGCGGACGCTCTTCTTATGGCAACCGTGACCGCAAAGGCGGATCAAACGGGTCAAACGGCGGACGTCGTAAATACTCATCTTCTAATTAATTAAACAAAAAAAGCCGTTCCGGAAATCCGGAACGGCTTTTTTTTAGAAAGGACGACCGACATGATTAAAGGCATTGGCATGGACATTGTAGAAATCGACCGAATTCAAAAACTGATTGAACGGCAGCCGAAATTTTTAGAGCGGGTGCTGACGTCTGAAGAAATGCGCCTTTTTCATGAAAAAACCGGTACGCGCCGCTGGGAATACGCAGCAGGGAGATTCGCGGTTAAAGAAGCTTTTTCAAAAGCAGAAGGGACAGGTATCGGTGAGAACTTGTCTTTTCAAGATATTGAAGTAAGCTCTGATGGAAAAGGGAAACCTATTTTGATCCGGCCCTATTCAGAAGGTGTGCATGTTACGATTACCCACAGCCGGGACTATGCAGCGGCGGTTGTTGTCATTGAATCATAATTGTACAGGCCTCCTCATATAGTGCTTATGAGGAGGGGGTTCGGACATGAAAAAATGGTTCGGATTGCTGTTAGTTGTGTTTTTATTGTCTGCGTGCGGGACGCCGTCGAAAGAAGAAATTATCGATGATATTTCAGAAAAAGCGAAAAACGCCGCCGGCTATAAAGCAAAAGCCATCTTGGAAGTGCAGGCAGGAAAAGAAAAGCAAAGTTATAATGTGGACATTTGGAATCAGCGCCACACGAATTACCGCGTCCACCTTTCATCTGTGACAAATAAGCACAGCCAGACGATTGTCAAAAACAAATCTGGGATTTATGTGATGACACCCTCGCTTGGCAAAAGCTTTAAGTATGAAAACAACTGGCCGGAAAACAGCAGCCAGTCGTATTTGTTTGAATCACTTGCCGCTGATATTCAAGCGGATGGTGAAGCGGTATTTAAAGAAACGGACAAGTATTATGTGTTTGACGTGAAAACAAGATACACGAACAGTCAAATGCTTCCTCGTCAGCAAATATCATTTCATAAAAAAGAGTTAACACCCGCTTATGTCAAAGTGATGGATAAACAGCAAAAAGTCGTTATTTCCGTCGTTTTCAAAAAGATGGATTTGAATCCGACGTTCGCAAAAGATGATTTCAGCGAAAAAAAAGCCGCTGCTAAAGAAACAGCAGGTGAGGCACCTTCAGAGTTCACAGTTCATTATCCAACAGCTGCCGGTGGGGCTGAATTGGCGGATGAATCCCGTATAGACAACCGGATTGTACTGACGTATGAGGGCGATAAGCCGTTCACAGTCATTGAGCAACCTGCCTCGTCCAGTGAAGAAGGAATTGTTCAGGCATCAGGGGACTTATCAGACATGGGGTTTGCGGCCGGAGAAGCGGCAGATGGCTCGCTCCATTGGATGTATAACGGCGTAGAATTTATGTTGGCATCTGATCAGTTGACGCAAGGTGAGATGGAACAAATAGCGGCATCTATGACTCCGGAAGCGATTAAATAAAGTGCAGCGGCTACAGTTTACCGCTGCTTTTTTTTTGTTTACAATAAGATCAAAGGCTAAGAACGCAGCGTCCTGCGGCAACGCCTTTATGACCCGCATCGTGCGGGCTAAGTTACGACGATAAAAAATTAGGAAGTGACATCGATGAAGTTTTACCGCGACACATGGGCGGAAATTAATCTTGATGCAATAAAATGGAACGTGGAAAAAACAATGGAACATCTTGATCCGTCCGTGTTTTTATTTGCGGTTGTGAAAGCGAATGCATATGGGCATGGGGATTTGCAGGTTGCCCGAGCGGCGCTTAAGTCAGGAGCAAAAGGATTAGCAGTTGCTTTTTTAGATGAAGCAATAAAACTGAGAGCATCAGGCATCGACGCCCCTATTCTCGTTTTAGGGGCGATCCGTCCAGAAGATGCCCACTTGGCAGCAACGAAGCAGATTTCCGTCACCGTTCACGATGAAGACTGGCTGACAAAGGCGTGTGTAAAGGAAGATCAGCTGCTGAATATACATATAAAATGCGATACGGGAATGGGCCGCATCGGTCTTAAAACGAAAGAAGAGCTCCAGTATGTCGTTCGCCAGATTGATCAATCAGCGGCATTTGTTTTTGAAGGAATCTTCACTCATTTTGCCACAGCAGACGAACGGGAAACGGGTTACATGGAAAAACAGCTGGCGCAATTTCGACAGCTGATCGATTCGCTTTTAGTAAAGCCGCCATTTATTCACTGTTCAAATAGTGCGGCAACACTTCGCTTTAAAGGCTCAGGCTGTAACGCAGTCCGTCTTGGTATTTCCATGTACGGCTTAACGCCGTCGACTGATATTACACCGCTATTGCCGTTTGGGTTGAAGCCGGCATTTTCACTGAAGTCGAAGCTGGTACAGGTGAAAAAACTTGAGCCTGGTGAAAAAGTGAGCTATGGCGCAACATATGAAGCGTCAGGACACGAATGGATTGGCACGCTTCCGATAGGGTATGCGGACGGATGGATTCGCAAACTCGGCGGACAGGACGTATTAATTGACGGCAGGCGGGTACCGATTGTTGGGCGAATATGCATGGATCAATGTATGGTCCGTCTTCCAAAAGAATATAAACCGGGCACATTGGCAACACTCATTGGACGGCAGCAAAATCAAGAAATTACAATGGAGGAAATTGCAAAAAAAAGAGAAACCATTAATTACGAAATTCCGTGTGTGATCACGTCACGCGTACCAAGAGTGTATATCCAAGAAGGAAAAATAGTTTCTATTGTCAATTCACTGTTATAAAGGCTATCAGGATCAAATGTCCTATTGTATAACATTTTTTAAAAATGCCCTTCCAAACAATTCGGGTGAATGGTATGATAAGTAAGACAGTAATAAACAAAGAGATGTGTGCAGTGATTGGTGGAGGTGTAGTTCTTGTCTGAATCCGGTACGATGACAGATGTGTTAGTAAACTTGCCAAAGCAGTTTGTGAATGAACTCGACTGTTTTGCGGAGCAGGAAGAAATCAGCCGCAGTGAATTCATTTACCGCGCAACGAAAATGTATTTGCGCGAGCGGAAAAAGCGCCATATTCAAGAATCGATGCGACGGGGCTACATGGAAATGGCTAAGATTAACCTTGCCATTGCATCAGAAGCGATGCAAGCTGAATTTGAGGCAGGAAACACAGTCGAACGTTTAGTAAGTGGAGGATAAACCGTGTGATCGTAAAACGTGGTGACGTATATTTTGCAGACCTGTCCCCTGTTGTCGGCTCCGAACAAGGCGGCGTCCGGCCTGTTCTTGTCGTTCAAAACGACATCGGGAATCGGTTCAGTCCCACTATTATCGTCGCAGCCATTACAGCTCAGATCCAAAAAGCCAAACTGCCGACGCATGTGGAAATTAATGCAGAGCGGTATGGGTTTGAAAGAGACTCCGTCATTTTGCTTGAACAGATCCGAACAATCGACAAGCAGCGGCTGACAGATAAGATAACGCAGCTCGACGAAGGAATGATGGAGAAAGTAGACGAGGCTTTGCAAATTAGTTTAGGCCTTATACAATTTTAATGAAGGCACCTCCGTATAAACGGCAGGTGCCTTTTCTTTTAAACCGTAATTTTTCACGGCCGGCAGGTGATACGGCTTTTTTATTACCCGAATAACCTTTATAATGAAAATAATGAATGTTTTTGACGAAAACCGCAGATGTGGAGCGGGATGATGATTGGAGAGAATTGAATGCGCAAAAAAATTTTTCAATATGTACAGTCTCATAGCGATGAAATATTAATTGAATGGATTGAATTAATGCGCACGGAAGCGGATGAGCGTGCTTTTCAGGCCATGTCTGACCAGATGTTTACAAAAACAAGCTCAGAGTTTATCCAGCTTGTCATGTCCAACTTTTCAGATTCGGAAGAAAAATTCCAAAAGCGTGCTGTCGATTTTTCAGAGAAGATTGTCCGTCTTGGCTGGCCGCTGACGATGATTACGGAGGGGCTTCGCGTCTTTGGACAAATTGTTGAGCAAGGTATGCAGCGTTCGGGTGCAATCGACCAGCACAGCTACATTGATTTTACGGCAGAAATTAATAACTGGGTATTTCCAATGTATAAAACGATTACAGAAGCTTATACGACTTCATGGGAACGAACTGTTTCTCTTCAAAAAATCGCTCTTCAGGAATTATCTGCACCGCTTATTCCTGTTTTTGATAAAATTTCTGTTATGCCTCTTGTCGGTACGATTGATACAGAGCGGGCAAGGCAAATTATGGAAAACTTACTTGAAGGTGTTGTGAGCCACCGGGCGGAGGTTGTATTGATCGATATCACGGGTGTTCCGGTTGTCGACACAATGGTCGCCCATCATATTATTCAGGCGGCAGAAGCGGTTCGTCTTGTCGGCGCGAAATGTACGATTGTCGGTATTCGTCCTGAAATTGCTCAAACGATTGTGAACCTAGGCATTAACCTTGAAGATGTAACGACAACAAGTACGATGAAAAAAGGCGTAGAACAAGCACTTGCGGCGACGTCAAGACAAATTGTGGGGGTACAAGAATGAATATGCGAATTCCGATTTTAAAACTGCATGATTGTTTGCTTATTTCAATTCAATGGGAGCTTGATGACCAAACGGCGCTGCAATTTCAAGAAGACCTTCTTCATAAAATTCACGAAACAAGCGCAAGAGGGGTTGTCATTGATTTTACGTCCATTGATTTCATCGATTCCTTCATTGCAAAAGTATTAGGCGATGTAATCAGCATGTCCAAGTTGATGGGGGCTAAAGTGGTGATTACCGGTATTCAGCCTGCTGTCGCGATTACATTGATTGAACTTGGTATCCGTCTGGAGGAAGTGATGACCGCACTGGATCTTGAAAAAGGTTTGGAGAAACTTCAACGGGAACTGGGGGACTGACAAGATGGACTCTAGTGTGAAAATTATAAATGAATGGGACATCGTAGCGGCGAGACAGCTTGGCCGAAATGTGGCGAAAGAGCTTGGGTTTGGAACAGTGGACCAAGCGCGTATCACGACTGCGATCAGCGAACTAGCCCGTAATATTTATTTATACGCGGGTCAGGGGGAAATTACGATAGAAAAAGTAGAGAATGGAGCAAAAAAAGGATTGACTATTGTTTCCTGTGATGAGGGACCGGGCATTCCGGATCTTCGAAAAGTCATGGAAGATGGTTTCTCAACTTCTGGTGGACTTGGAGCAGGGCTTCCCGGCGTCAAAAGGCTGATGGATGAATTTTCGATTGAATCCACACCAGGTGAAGGAACCCTTATTAAGTCGATGAAGTGGCTCCGGTAGGAGGAGAAGAATGAATTTCAGAGACACGATGCTCGATGAGTATAAAGAAATATTAAAAACGTATATTAATGATCAAACTGAACAGTCTCTATACATGAGCCAGAAATTCAGCCGCAAGTCAATTGAGTTCAAAATATCGCCGGAAGAAATGATCAGCCTGCATAAAACATCGATTATGGAGCTTGAACCAGAGCTGCCGGAATCGCTTCTTTTGTCGCTGGATATTTTGCTCGAAGTGATGATGAGTTATGGCCTTGCATACCGCGAACATCAAAGCCTGCGGATGATCCAGCGCGAGCTTATTAATGAAATTGAAGTGGCTGCCAGCATGCAGCAGACACTTCTCGGCACACAGATTCCTCGTATTCCTTCGATGGATATTGGAGCAATCAGTGTGCCGGCTAAGCAGATGAGTGGTGATTATTATCACTTCGTGTCGCATGAAAATGGAGCCATCAGCGTTGCCATTGCAGATATCATCGGCAAAGGAATCCCGGCTGCTCTTTGCATGTCGATGATTAAATACTCAATGGATAGTATGCCTGACGATAGCCAGGCACCAGGCGACGTATTGGAACGCTTAAATCGCGTTGTTGAACAAAACGTTGATCCGACAATGTTTATTACGATGTTCAGCGGGCTTTACAATCCAGAAACGCATATGTTTTTTTATTCATCAGCTGGCCATGAACCAGGCTTTTTTTATCATGCTGAAACAGGCGTTTTTGATGAAATGCAGGCAAAAGGGCTGCTGCTTGGCGTAGATAAAAAAGCAAAGTATAGAGAATATGAACAGAAAGTAGAAGTGGGCGACGTTATTTTGCTTATGTCAGATGGTGTAACAGAATGCCGGACAGAAGAGGGCTTTTTGGAAATAGATACGCTCATTGGGTACATTAAGAAATACATACATCTTGGCGCCCAAGATATTGCGGATAAAGTGTATAAGGAGCTGGAATATTTACAGGACTTCCAGCTGCGTGATGATTTTACCCTTATTATTTTAAAAAGAACCTCTTAACCGGGTTTAACCGTTATAGGTAGCGGGTAGAAGTAGGATATTGGATGTATGAAGCGATTAATATGTTAAAGGTGGTTTAAATTGAATGAACATTTCGATTGACGTACAAGAACAGGAACAACAGACGACGATCAAGCTTGCTGGTGAAATTGATGCCTATACAGCGCCTAAATTGCGTGAAACGGCGTTTCCCTACACTGAGAAACAAGGGGCTGACATTGTAATCGATCTGTCTGGTGTGTCATATATGGATAGCACAGGTCTCGGCGTTTTCGTCGGGCTTTTTAAAAGCTTAAATGCAAATAACGGTACACTGAAACTGGTCGGATTATCTGATCGTTTAAAACGTCTCTTTGATATTACGGGCCTCGCAGACATCATGAACATTAACTCTGGATCAGAAGGTGGCGTGTAAGAATGAAATATGCTGATTACATCGAAATGAAAATCCCGGCCAAACCTGAATTTGTTGGTATTACACGGCTGACATTATCCGGCATTGCAAGCCGAATGGGTTTTTCTTATGATACGATTGAAGACTTGAAAATCGCAACGAGTGAAGCGATCACAAATGCAGTTCAGCATGCCTATAAAGGAGAAGATGGAGAAGTGCTGATTGGCTTCAGCCTTCATGAGGATCATCTTGAGGTCGTTGTATCAGATAACGGGAATAGTTTTGACTTTCAAGAAACGAAAGAGGCACTAGGTCCCTACAAAGAAAATTCGGTTGAATTCCTTCGTGAAGGAGGGCTGGGCCTTTATTTGATTGAAACGCTTATGGACGAAGTAAAAGTGCATCAGAATGAAGGGATCACTCTGTTTATGACAAAGTATCTCGAAGGAGAGCAGGTGGAGAGGGATGCAGAAACCATCTCGACCTAATCAGGAGGCAAAGCTTCAAGCGATCGAATGGATTAAAGCCTTTCAGAAAAGCGGTGATCGGGACGCGCAGGACAGGCTCGTTAAACACTATCATGGGTTAGTTGAATCGATTGCCCGCAAGTACTCCAAAGGACGTTCTCATCACGAAGACATTGTGCAAGTAGGCATGATGGGACTTTTAGGTGCGATTCGCCGGTACGATGATTCCTTCGGTAAAAGCTTCGAAGCTTTTGCGATTCCAACCATTGTCGGCGAGATCAAACGGTTTCTCCGGGATAAAACGTGGAGTGTGCATGTGCCAAGGCGTATTAAAGAACTCGGGCCGAAAATTAAATCAGCGAATGAAGAATTAACAACATCGCTCCAGCGGTCGCCACGTGTAAATGAAATCGCTCAATATCTCGATATTTCCGAAGAAGAAGTGCTCGAAGCGATGGAAATGGGCAAAAGCTATCAAGCATTGTCTGTGGACCATTCAATTGAAGCAGATTCAGACGGAAGCACCGTGACACTTTTAGATATTGTCGGCAATCGGGAAGAAGGATATGAGCGCGTCGACCAGCGTCTCGTGCTTGAAAAAGTGCTGCATGTTTTATCTGACCGTGAAAAACAAATTATTCAATTTACGTATCTTGAAAATTTAAGTCAAAAAGAGGCAGGAGACAAGCTTGGCATTTCGCAAATGCATGTCTCAAGGCTGCAAAGAAGAGCAATTAAAAAATTGAAAGAAGCGATTCACGCAGAGGCGTACTCAACGGAGCACTTTTCTTAATGGAAAAGGCAAAGAATGCGCAGTTAGAACTAATCGCAGGCACGCATTCAAAAGATGGAAATTCTTTTTGTGGAGATACATACTATTTCGCACAGGACGAAAATTCATTCGTTTGTTTACTTGCTGATGGCCTCGGAAGCGGCCGTTACGCTTATGAATCATCACATGCAGCGGCAGAAATTGTCGAGCAGGAGTGGCAGGCGGAAACGGTTGAAGGAATGATGGATTTAATTAACAAAGCGATGTTTCAAAAGCGGGGAGCAGCCGTCACACTGTTCAAAATTGATTTTGAAACACGCAAGTTTGAATATACATGCGTCGGGAACATCCGCTTTTATTTGTATGGACCAGATGGAAAGCTTACCTATCCGTTGCCCGTCACAGGCTATTTATCCGGACGGCCGCAGCGCTATAGAATGGAGCGCTTTACGTATGAGTCAGGAAGCAAATTTCTTGTTCACTCGGATGGAATCAACCTGCTCAACACAAAAGAGCTTATGCGCTACCGGAACCCGGAACAGATTGCAGCTGAGTTAGACACAGTTGCTTTAAAATCAAATGATGATGCAACATTTTTGGTCGGAAACTTGCTGTGAATCAGCGGGTTTTTTCTTTTTTTGTTACAATACATGTATTCGAAAGAGAGAAGCGGAGGCATGCACATGGATGAACAAATGATCAAAGCAACGGCAGCGGATACAAATATTAACGTAAAACAAGTACAGGCCGTTCTTCAATTGACAGAAGAAGGGAACACAATCCCATTTATCGCCCGGTATCGGAAAGAAATGACCGGCTCCTTGGATGAAGTTGAAATTCGCGCAATTTTAGAGCGGTATACATATCGGAAAAACGTGGAGCAGCGCAAAGAAGAAGTCATCCGTTCGATTACTGACCAGGAAAAAATGACATCTGAGCTGGACTCAGCCATTAAAGCAGCGGCAACACTGCAGGCTGTAGAAGATTTGTATCGCCCATTTAAACAAAAAAAGCGGACAAAAGCGTCGGTGGCAAAAGAAAAAGGGCTTGAGCCATTGGCAAAATGGCTGTTGTTATGTCCAAAATCAGCGGATATTGAGCAAGAATCGCGCCGCTATATGAATGACCAAGTAACAAACTTGGAGGAAGCCATCCAGGGTGCGTCAGACATTATTGCTGAAACGATTGCTGATGATGCTGCAGTCCGCCAGCGTATTCGTCTGGATATGACGAAATACGGGAAAATAAAAACAGACTTAAAAGGCGATGATGAAAAAGAAGTCTTTAAAATGTATTACGATTATGAAGAGCCTGTGAACAAAATTGCGCCTCACCGTACGCTGGCAGTCAACCGTGGAGAAAGCGAAGGCGTTTTGAAAGTGGCTGTCGTGTTTGACGAAGAGCGGGTGATCCGTTATTTGACAAAGAAGTTTATTCGAAATGAGCAAAGTACAGCGGCACCGATTATTCTAGACGCTGCACGAGATGCATATAAGCGGCTTATTCGCCCCTCAGTAGAGCGGGAAGTACGCAACGAGCTAACAGAAAAAGCAGAAGAGCGGGCCATTCATATTTTCTCCGAAAACTTAAAGAACTTGCTGCTTCAGCCACCGCTGAAAGGGAAAGTAGTGTTGGCTGTCGACCCTGCTTACCGGACCGGCTGTAAAATGGCTGTCGTCGATGAAACAGGGAAAGTATTGGCGATTAAAGTCATGTACCCACATGTCGGTGAAGGAAAACGAAAAGAAGCAAAATTGCTATTCAAACAGATCGCTAATGAGTTTGAAGCTGATATTGTGGTTATTGGAAATGGAACCGCCTCACGGGAAACGGAACAATTTGTTGTCGAGATGCTGCCGGAACTGGCTAAAGAAACCTCGTATATCATTGTGAATGAGGCGGGGGCAAGTGTGTATTCTGCATCCGACATCGCCCGGGAAGAATTTCCACATCTTCAAGTAGAAGAAAGAAGCGCCGTGTCGATCGGCCGCCGTATTCAAGATCCGCTGGCGGAGCTTGTGAAGATCGATCCGCAATCCATTGGTGTCGGTCAGTACCAGCATGATGTGTCTCAAAAAAAACTATCCGGTTCTCTTGCGTTTGTTGTGGAAACAGCAGTAAACCGGGTGGGTGTAGATGTGAATACCGCATCGCCGTCACTTCTTGAACATGTAGCCGGTTTAAACAAAACCGTTGCGAAAAATATTGTCCAGTTCCGGGAAGAAAATGGGAAATTTTCAAAACGGTCTGTTATTAAAAAAGTTCCACGCCTCGGGGGAAAAACGTTCGAACAATGCATCGGTTTTCTTCGTATTACCGATGGTGAAGAACCGCTCGACCGCACACCGATCCACCCGGAACATTATAAGGAAGTAGGAGCTTTATTAAAGTCGCTTGGATTTAAAACAACGAATATCGGCTCCGCAGAACTGGCTCAATCACTTCAAACTATTGATGTCAAACAAATGGCTGAAGAGCTCAATATCGGCGAGCTGACACTGAAGGATATTATTGATTCCCTTCAAAAGCCAGGGCGTGATCCGCGTGATGAAATGCCGGCACCGCTTTTGAAGACAGATGTACTCAAAATGGAAGATTTGCAAAAGGGGATGGAGCTTGAAGGAACCGTCCGGAACGTTACCGATTTTGGCGCATTTGTAGATATAGGCGTCAAGCAGGATGGGCTCGTTCATATTTCAAAACTGAAAAAAGGCTTCGTGAAAAATCCATTTGATGTCGTATCCGTTGGTGATATTGTCACTGTCTGGGTTGATTCTGTGGAAGCAGGTAAAGGGAGAATTTCATTGACGATGGTTAAAGACGAATTAAAATGACATTCACCGATAAAACGATTCAAAAACTTACAGAAGATTTATCTCTGCGATTTTTTGAACGGCCTTTTCTGCACAAAGTGTATGTAAATAAGCGGCTTCGTACTACAGGAGGCCGCTATATGCTGCAGTCTCATCACATCGAAGTGAATGAAAAATACATTGAAGCATATGGGGAAGAAGAACTTATCGGTATTTTAAAACATGAGTTATGCCATTATCACCTGCATTTACAAGGAAAAGGGTACAGGCACAGCGATCAAGATTTTAAAGCATTACTGAAAAAAACGGGGTCCCCTCGTCATTGCCGCCCGCTCCCCGGCTTAACACAAACAGTCAAGAGGGGAATCGTCATCTGTTACAGCTGCTCAGCATGCGGGATAAGGTATGAAAGACACCGTCGGATCAACACGACAAAATACGTATGTGGAGTCTGCAAGGGAATATTAAAAGAAATCAATGAATAATCATATTGACAATTGCTGCCTTAATTGATATTTTAATTGAGCAGCTTTTTTTTATAAGCAAACTCAAAGAAAAAATAATTAAAAAAAATGTTGACTGTGAATAAGCAATTCATTTATAATGTTAATTGTCGATCAAATAACATTCATTATTCCGCAGTAGCTCAGTGGTAGAGCAATCGGCTGTTAACCGATCGGTCGCAAGTTCGAGTCTTGCCTGCGGAGCCATCTGGGGAAGTACTCAAGAGGCTGAAGAGGCGCCCCTGCTAAGGGTGTAGGTCGGGTAACCGGCGCGAGGGTTCAAATCCCTCCTTCTCCGCCAGATTTATTTTTTATTTTGGCCCCTTGGTCAAGCGGTTAAGACACCGCCCTTTCACGGCGGTAACACGGGTTCGAATCCCGTAGGGGTCATCGTCGGGAAGCCGGCTTCACCGGTTTCCCTTCTTTATGCCATTTTTATGGTCCGGTAGTTCAGTTGGTTAGAATGCCTGCCTGTCACGCAGGAGGTCGCGGGTTCGAGTCCCGTCCGGACCGCCATTTTCAAAAAAATAATGGGCTATAGCCAAGCGGTAAGGCAACGGACTTTGACTCCGTCACGCGCTGGTTCGAATCCAGCTAGCCCAGCCATTTTCGAGCCATTAGCTCAGTTGGTAGAGCATCTGACTTTTAATCAGAGGGTCGAAGGTTCGAATCCTTCATGGCTCATCATTTTCTAAAAAGGTGCAAAAAAAAGAATTGACACATAAAGTTGATTCATGTATAATTTGATCTTGTTGGTAAATGAAAAATTGGTGCACGGAACGCTAAAGAGCGGTCGTGGCGGAATGGCAGACGCGCTAGGTTGAGGGCCTAGTGGGGGCAACCCCGTGGAGGTTCAAGTCCTCTCGGCCGCACCAATAATAAGCGCCCGTAGCTCAATTGGATAGAGTACTTGACTACGAATCAAGCGGTTAGAGGTTCGAGTCCTCTCGGGCGCACCATTATCTTTTAATAAAATTATTGCGGGAAGTAGCTCAGCTTGGTAGAGCACTTGGTTTGGGACCAAGGGGTCGCAGGTTCGAATCCTGTCTTCCCGACCATTTCATTTTAATGAATCAGGTCTTTATCTGCGGGTGTAGTTTAATGGTAAAACCTCAGCCTTCCAAGCTGATGTCGTGGGTTCGATTCCCATCACCCGCTCCATTTAATTGAACATTGAAAACTGAACAAAATCAATAAAAACGTCAACGTTTTAAGCAAGAAACTTCTATTATAAGATGCAT
>NZ_JANAVL010000014.1:0-45557 GCF_024213455.1 Domibacillus sp. A3M-37
ACACGGCAGTTAAGCTCTTCAGCGCCGATGGTAGTTGGGGGTTTCCCCCTGTGAGAGCAGGACGCCGCCAGGCAAATTAAAAAGAACAGCTTGTAGACAAAGTCTTCACTTTGAAGATGATGTCTGCAGGCTTTTTTTTGTACAATAGAAGCATCAAAACCTTGTGGGGGGATTTGTATGCTGTCTAAGCGCCTGAAAAATCATCGAAATTAATTAGAATTTGTCGCGCTCGACCAGATTGTACTAGCTGATCATCTGGTCCATAGAATCGAGGCGGCAATTGACTTTGATTTTATTTATCGACTGATTAAGGAAGGTGATTCTTCATATACCTGCATTTGACTCTCTTTTGAGTGTATAAAAAGTACAGCACGATTAAGAGAGCAAAAGAAAATTTTTCAAAATGGTTTTCTGTTTATTTTGAGATGAAGTTCATACATTTCTCTTCCTCTGATTTTAGGATGAAGGGATGAAAAAAATACGTTCAAATCAAAAAGAAGCGGCAAGCGCCGCTTCCCTTTAATTTTCGTTCCAAGTATGAATGGTGAACACGGGGGGAGGAGTGTCGACTATGTTCTCGGTAATCAAATTGATAAGCTGCTCCCTCGCGATCAGCTTCACCCCGCTTTTTTTGGCAAGTTCGCTGGCATTTCGTGAAAACGTATTGTTTGTCACAACCCAGGCTTCACTAGCTTGGTAATACATTTTCGCAGAAAATACTTCTTGAATGGAAGAAATTCCGACCGCTTTGCTGTATCTCTTGGCTTGTACAGTGATCAATTCCTTCTCTTTTGTGATCAATAAATCTGCGCCGTAATCACCTGAAGAGGGAGTCATCTCCACTTCGTAACCCATTGCTTCGAATAACACACCTAAATAATTTTCAAATTCTATTCCAGTCATCGCATCAATTTCAGTAATGCGGGATTGAAGCAATTTTTTTCGTTTTACATGGCGCTTTTTCCATTGAAAATAAAAGATCATAGCAGCTAAAGTGACTATAATCAATAGAACAACACCTGCAGCTAGTGGATATTCGAAAGCAGAACGAAGAACGAGCAGAAGGACAAGTGAACCGAAAAGGGGCTGATTGAAAAGTACATTTGTTTTTCTTTGGTGTTTTCTTTTAGCCATGTAGTCATTCCTTTCTATAATAGTTAACCTCCGCTACATTATTCTTTTTTATTCGATCTTATGATTCATTTTTTCATAAGCTTATGTGAAGTAAGTCTCAGCGGACAAAATTGAAATAAGACTAATTTGGGCAAATTTTTCATTCATATACAGATAATAAAAGAAGTAACGGGCTGCTATAAGCAGCAGGACGTTCTCTTCTTTGTCATCTCTTTTTCTGAAATGCATTGAAATTCGCTCTTTTTTTGCCGTTTTTTTGGAGATGATGTCTGTCAAACACCACTCAGAAAGAGCAAGAAAAAATGGAATTGAAATTCAAATCACTTGTAAGGTGATTAGCCATGATAAAGAGGAGTGACAATATAAGTAAAACCGTTTGAGGCTGCCTGGGGTTTAGTGAAGTATTCACGCGTCAAGTGTCTTTGTTATATTGCAGCCACTCCTGGTACACCAGTTCAAATGTTATTTTTCGATTGTCATACGTGTTGTCCCGCAGCGAGGCAAGAAGCTCATTCGCGGCTGCTTCTGCATCTTTCTTTTTAGTAAATCCTCTTCCTGTTGTCGTTCTTCGCTGACCTGTAGCCGGATCTTTTCCGATGTCCAGCTTGAAAAGCCATTTTTCTCCCTGTTTCGTCTGATACTTTAACAAAGACAGAAACAGGCGGCAGTCTGGACCTTTTGCAACAGACCCCTGCTGTAACAACCACCTTTTCACAAATCATGGGGATATAAAAAAGAGAACCGTCTTTTCTTTCTTTTCCTCTTGTGCCCCCTGTTAACTGGGCTGTCGAAAAAGGGATATTTTTCATATTTTTTGAATAAACTTCCGCTTTTGTAGAAAAGATAGGGGTTACGGGGGAACGACGCCTTTGTTTTATGAGAAAACAGCAAGGCAAAAATCCCCGGCATCTATTTGCATCGGGACACCTAGCACACTACGTAAAAAAGGAGGTGCCTCTTATGAAATACGTACTCACGTTGCTGCTTATGCCGGTTTTTATGGTGCTGTTGCCGGTTTTTGCGGTACTGTTAAGTACTGGGGGGTTAAGCTTATCCTCTATAGTGGAAGAATGGTCTTCTTCCAGCCTGTTTGGAAAAATAGAATCCTTTGTCGCTTCTGAAAATACAGGCGGGGAGAAATCCGGTTTTTGGGGTGAACAGACCATCAGCAAAGAAACCCTTCACTCGTTTTCCGTGACGGAATGGGGCAACTTTACCCATCACGAAAAAATGCGTTTTGTTCAAACTGCGCTACCTGTTTATGAATTAACCGGCCAGGCTGTTTTAGACAAACCGGAAGGGTTTATCAGCATGATGGACACACGCTATGAAGGCTATCTGACCAACAAAGTCGACCTTGGCGAACATACTGACCTGTCTGAACTCTCGCTTTTTCATGAAATGGAATTAGCGGGACAGCGAGACGGCCGGCTTGAGCAGCGAGACGACCATTAAACCAAGGATATGCATGCTGCCATCAAAAAAGACCTTGCAAGGATACTTTTATCAAAAGTACCATAAGGTCTTTTTTGCTTTGGCTGTTTTCTAAAAGATTGTTGTTTTTAAATATGAAAATTTATTAAATTACCATAATATGTTAAATTGTGTTATAAATCTTAAGGTAAGATTTATCTAAACAGTATTAAGGAACATATGTTAGAATTACAGAAAATGGGGGTGTAATAATGAGCGAAGACAAAGAAACACCTGAAAGAAGAAGAGAAAGACTAAGACAAGAAGAATTAAAAAGAAACCCAACTGGAAATATGAACGATGCGTTTAATAGGGCTGAAACTGGAAACCTTGCTGATTTAGTAGGTAGTTTAGGCTGGAAGGGTACTGGAATACTTATCCTTGTTATCATAATAGGTTTTATAGCCGCATCAATATTCTTAAAGTAAGGAGACCTCTTTTTGGGGTCTTTTATTATGCACTTCTTAACAATTTCACAGTTGTATAATTTGATTTTTGACACGCTGAAATAAGCATTTGCTCAACACCTTTATCGAATGTTAAATCCTTTCCTAATTCAAGCCAACGGAACCAATAGTGAAAGGTATAATTAAATTGTTGTAGGGAGGGGGAAATGAATTTAAAAAACCTTTAGCTTTTTTATCGAGTGCAGTATTTGCACTGGGCATTGTTGCGCCATTTGCCGAGGCAGCATCATTTAAAGACGTACCAGAGAGTTACCGTTTTTATGAGGTAGACTTTTTGAATGTAGGACAGGGTGACGCCACTCTACTTGGGTTTCCAAATAGCCAAACCATGCTAGTCGATGCCGGCCGATCTGATGTTGCAATCAATGAAGCCGTGAATGGATTTGGTCCTGGTTTTACGGTGGATACCTTTGTCGCGACACATCCAGATGCTGATCACATTGGCGGAGCAGACGCCGTGATCACAGAATTTGGCGTAAAAACAGTCATCGATCCTGGCCAGGACCATACTACGCAAACCCACCTAAATTACTTAACGGCTGTTCAATCAGAAGGAGCTGCATTTAAAATTGCTCAAGAAGGACAAGATCTTTCGCCAGATCCATCTGTTTCGGTAAAAGTCCTTCATGTCGACAGTGAAGCAGCGGACTTAAATGAAGGCTCTATTGTATTAAAGGTCACTTACGGAGAAATCGATTTTTTGCTAACTGGCGATGCAGGCATAGAAGTGGAAAAAGAACTCCTGGCTAAGTATGACTTGAGTGCAGAAGTAGTCAAGGTTTCTCATCACGGCTCAAGTACAGGAATATCGGATGCTTTCTTGGCAGAAGTTCAGCCAAGGCATGCAGTGTTGTCATATGGGGGAAATAATCCATATGGACATCCACATTCAGATATCTTAAAACGCTTATTTCTTTCTAATATTCTTGTATGGTCAACACCAGAAGGCGATGTTGAAATGTGGACGCAGGGAAATGACCTTCATATCGACCAAGGAATCGATGAAGAACCAACAAAAGAAGATCCTGATGAATCAACACCGATTGATGATAGCCAAATTGAAATTGCCAGCAAAGATTTAGACGGAGAAACCGTTGGAATTAAAAACAGCAGCACTCAGAATATTGATTTGTGCGGCTGGACGCTTGAGAGTGTTCAAGGCAGCCCATTCTATAATTTCCCTGATGGCTATATTCTTGAAGCAGGCAAGACCAATTATATTACATCTGAATCGGAATTTTGTTTCTATACACTAGGTTCGATACGTGGCCAGATGCTACAGGAGAAAATCATCTATCAGAATGGTCCGGTAACTTTTCTCTGTTTTTGGTGTTCTCGTTCCATATTTGTCCCGGGTCTTATTGACGTTTAAGGTCTTTTTTTCAAAATCGATATCATCCCACGTTAAACCTAATGCCTCACCTTTTCTGAGACCAGTGTAAGCGAGCAACAGAATCAGCGCATAATCTGTATGGTGATCCAGCTGTTTAGCTTCAGCCAGAAACACTTTTAACTCAGCAGCTGTCAAAAAGTTGTTTTTAGATTTTTCACCCAGATCCGTAATCGTAATTTTTGAAAAGCGGTTGCGGGGAAGCATTTCATTATCTACCGCTGCATTTACCGCAATTTTAAAAATCCGGTGGAACAATTGGACGGTTCCAGGCGCGTGCGATTTTAACAACTCGTTCATGAATTCACGCTTATATGTTGCTTTATCCAATTTTTGCAGACGATAGTTGCCGAGAAGCGGTTTTATATGCAATCTGATAGCCATTTCCCGCTGAATTTGAGAGGTAATTTCCCACTCGTTTTTATGCGTTTCATACCTTGAATTACCCCCAGTTACTCTCTACGTTCGTTGAACATGGGGGATTCCTAAGTAAAGAAACCTATCGGTTTCTAATTCATTAGGCTACACCCGTCATTCCGACGGTTGGCAGTACAAACGACTTTGTAGCAAGTCTCCTGCGGTCAATCAAGTGGTATTAATGTGCCATCGCTAACTCATGAATATTCCGGGAAGCGTTGATGTCGGCATTCTCGGAATGACCGCAGGAAACACAAATAAATGCGGCTTGTGTTTGACGGTTTTCCTTCGCTGTATGACCGCATGAATGGCACTTCTGAGAAGTGCAGTGTGGATCAACAGCAATGACCTGTTTGTCATACCATGTCGCTTTGTATTCCAGCATTGTACGGAACTCGGACCAGGAAACTTCGCTGATTGCTTTGGCTAATGTACGGTTTTTCAACATGTTGGATACTTTTAGATCCTCAATCCCGATCACATCGTGGTTTTTAATGATTTCGGTTGTGATTTTCTGCAAGTAATCAGTACGTGCATTTGCAATTTGTTCATGGATACGTGCCACTTTGGTTCGTTGTTTTTGCACATTTTTTGCTTCTGATAACGGTCTTTTCTGCTGAATGGCGAAGCGTTGACGTCGGGAAAGAATGCGTTGTGCTTTCACCAGTTTTTCTTCTAATTTGCGGAAAAACGTAGGGTTTTTGTACACTTGTCCATTCGAAAGAATGGCGAAGTCTTTCAAACCAACGTCTATACCAACAGTAGAACCTGTTTTTTCCTTCTCTTTTACTTCCGTTTCAACAAGAAGAGAAACAAAGTATTTTCCAGAAGGGTTTTTTCGCACCGTTGCATTCAGAATACGACCTTCTACTTTGCGGCTGTTCACAAAACGAACCCAGCCCAGTTTCGGCAGCTTTAAACGGTTCCCGGAGATACTGACGTCTGGCTGCTGATTTTTCTTTTCAATATTGGTCGTGTAAGATTGGACTTTGTTTCGTTTATTTTTAAAACGCGGAGCATCGTTCTGTTTCTTGAAAAAACGGTCAAAGGAATCCGAAAGGTTTTTTAAAGAGGACTGCAAAGCATGGGCATCGACTTCTTTCAGCCAGATCAATTCTTTTTTTAAACTCGTAAGCTGGTTGGAGCAAGCACTGTAAGAAAGACCCTTTCCAGTCGTTTGAAATCTTTCGTTCCACAACGATAAAAAACGATTGAATACAAAGCGACTCGATCCAATTGTTTTGGCCATTACTATTTCTTGTTCTTTATTTGGATACAAACGAAATTTATACGCTTTATTGACTGACATTAATTCATACCTCCAATCCTTCGATTTTCAATATTATTAAGTATTATTTTATTAAATTTGGAATAAAAAACAAAAGCTTGTGCTTCGCAAACCGACATTCACCCCGCCACTTATCATTGGTCTTCGCCCATCACATGATTGAAGTGGGGGTACTCTTTCGGTAAAATCTGATAGATCCATCCAGTCAGCCACAGTCAATTGGTCACTTTCCACACTTTTTATGTCCCCATTCAAAATA
The DNA here is from genome assembly GCF_024213455.1 of Domibacillus sp. A3M-37. Classification (NCBI taxonomy): domain Bacteria; kingdom Bacillati; phylum Bacillota; class Bacilli; order Caryophanales; family Bacillaceae; genus Domibacillus; species Domibacillus sp. A3M-37. The sequence continues at coordinate 6,429 of NZ_JANAVL010000014.1, forward strand.
GACGACTTTACCTCCAGTAATGCTTTTAAGCACTCCTTTTCAGTAGAAAATCCCTGTGAAGATTTCTCACGCCGGTTATTGAATGCGTCGTAATAACGATAACGGTAACATCATTTTTTCTTTCCATTTTTGTCAAAGTAGTAATATACGTCAGGTTCTTTTTTCGATTTATATTTTTTCATTAGTTTCTCCTCCGTAGCGTGGCAGGCGCGTATACGAGAAGATAAGTAGGGCACCACCTCCTTAAAGAATAAGCATAGGTGAATCTTAATGTACCTATGCAATCAGCAAAAAGAGACAATTGAGAGACAGTAGCTGTGCTCAGCATGGGAACTATAGCATGAATTGTACCTAAATCATGCTGGGAAATATGTTCAATCTTATTTTCTGTTGGATTGGTATTGTTCCAAACGGTACTCGCTTAATTTTTTGGTTCTGTTAAAGCTTGTTGTTTATTTTGACAGTTAAATAGTGAACTGTATTTTCAGCTTTAAGTTACTCCAACACCTTTGATACAGCCGTATTTTCGAATTCGAAATTTGAATTTTAACACGGCCAAAAACAAAAGCATTTATTAAGGAGTGGCTAATTATTTTTAAATACATAAACGACAGGCATTATCAACATACTAGATAATGTTAAAAATTTATCAAATAGGTGGTGTTAAAATGAATGAGAAACTGCATAAAGAGAACGAGCTTTGGAATAAAATTGCCTTACTGCGTGAAAAAATGGTCCGTATTGCTACAAATAAAGGTTTAGATTTTCTTGATGAAGAAGTTTTATCTGTGAGTCAAGAGTTAAACGAACTTTTAAACGAATATGAAAAGTTAATACATGGAAAATAGAGAAATCTTATTGCCATCAAATTTTGAATACACTCATGTTTCATGGAAATCTAATAGCAGTGGGGTTTTCATATATTAAAGTCAACATTGGCCTTTAACACAGCCAATTTTTTAGAAATATTTTCGCCTTCAATTCATAATGCAAATCGCCAGCTTTCATATAAATCCTTTTAAATATAGGAATGTTAGGATCAATCTTGTCATCAACCTCAATGCCAGCTTCGCGAAGTAATTTTGCTCGACGATCTCTTTCAAATTCAGATTCCATTATTCACTCTTATGTAAGAATGTTTGTTCTGTTTGATTATAAAAGAAAAAACCTGTCTCAAAAAGGGACAGGTTGGGTGAGAACTAGAATTTTATTTAATTATCTTTCGCCATCCATCTTTATCGCGGTCGTGCTTCGCATAGTAAGCAGGGAAGGCTAGCTCGATTTTACAATTTCTTCGAATGATAGGTCTGAGTTTTCAACTACCGGAAGGAGAATAGAGAAGCTTGTGCCTTTCCCTGGTTCACTGTCCACATTTATTTCACCACCCATGGCTTTCACGACGCTATAGACAACCATTGTTCCAAGCCCGGTGCCTATATCTTTGGTTGTGAAAAAGGGGTTTCCTAAACGTTCAAGCTGCTCCTCATTCATTCCGATCCCTGTATCTGCTATAGTGATCATGGCATTATCCCCAGATCGCTTCAGCCCTATTTTTAGCTTTCCTCCCTGGGGCATTGCTTCAATCCCATTTTTCACGACATTTATAAGGCACTGATGAACTTTTTCCTTTTCACCGACAATATAAATATTTTCTTCCAAACTCACTTCAATTTCTACATTATTCATCATAGCGTAAGGCATAGTAAAATTTTTGATGTTAGTTAATTTTTTATGTATGTCCAATATCCTTATGTTCTCTAATGAAGGTTTTGCAAAGGTAAGATAATCCGTAATAATCGTCTCTGCGTTCTCCAAAGCCTCCAGTGCGGTTTCAACATATCCATTTTTATCTTGATCTGTAAGACCCGGCTCACGTAATAATTGAAGAAATCCTTTTGTAACCGTCAAGGGGTTTCTTACTTCATGAGAAATGCTTGCTGCTAATTCACTGACTGTCTTTAGCTTTTCAAGCTTGCCGATTTCTTTCGCTAGAAGGGCATCCTTTCTTAATGTTTCATTAGAGAATACAAAGAAGATAACCCCAATAGATTGAGTGATAAGGAAAGAAATAAGAAACATAAAGGATTCCGAGGTAAGGTCTGCTATGATCAAAAAGCTTACTATCACCTTAAAAAGCAATCCAAAGAGAGACGCTAATGTGGCGAGATATACTCTTTTTCTAATAGTAACAGCCTTATTAAACTTGGGAATGATGTACCACAATGTAAGAAACAATAGAAAATATGTGATTACAGCTACTTCAAAATTAGGACCTAAATAAAAGCGATAGGCCAACAGAGTAAAGAGTAAAAAGGCAGCAACTCTTCGCCCTCCATATAGTGCCCCGACGATAAAAGGCACTTGTCGGAAATCAACAGTATAGCCGGTAGTGAACATGATAGGTAATGTCATACATAGAACGATGGAGATACCAGAGACAAGAACAAGGATAATCTCATTGGTTAATTTTCTCGTTTTTCTTTCAATGAATTTAAAATAAATTGAGAAACAAAAATAAACTAAGAGAATTTTTAATAAAATGGTTTCAATATTATCAAATAAGGTACTCATTAATTATCTCCAGTCTCATGATTAATTCATATTACTTTTACAACACCTGTGCCGGCTGCTAATACTGCTTAAAAGACAGGGGAGGGATCACTCTACAATTTCATCTTCGCAGAGCTTCCATTTAAATAAGATCAAATTATGTAGGGTAAGCGCTTCCTTCTATTTTCCTATAAAAAAAGATAGAATTCTACATGATTTATTCGACAGATATCGACAATGTGTTTGCTTTTTAAGCAATAAAACAAAACCCCATCTCATACAAGGGAGGGATAGAGTGAGAAATAAAGATTTATTATATGTAGTTCCTTATGGAAAGGTACCCCCACAACAATCACCCTAGCTCCTGATTCTCTTTATAAAAAAGAATAATATTGATTTTCTTATAGCACTAACGTGGCAGGTTAGTGCTATAAGAAATTGAGCTGGTTCGTCACAGTTAAAAGCATTAGAAGACGTAGGAAAAGTATTAACTCGTTCTTCTGCAGCAGTTGGATTTCGCTGGAACATCAATAAAATGTAATAGATTTTTTAAAAAATTTAAAACAAATACATGTTTTTATCAATCAAATATATTAAAATAGGAGAAAATGCCCGGATATTAGCATCGCTTTAAAGTATCTAGTTAGCGATAAAAGGAGTTTATCATGGAAGTTAAATGGTTTTCAGTAAAGAAGAAGCTGATATTATTTTCGCTCCTTCTTTTATTAATTCCCCTTTCCATTATTATGTTTTTTGCGAACGGAAAGGTCCGGGAAACGACTGAACGGGAGTATGTGAATTCCAGTCTGAGGGAAATCGAAAAAGTGGATAATGCGATCTCGATGTACTTTAAGGGAATAAAGGAGGATTTGAATACGCTGGCGACTGACCCGCGGATGCTGAAAGCGGACAGCAGCATAATGACATATAAAGATATTAAAGGGAATGGCCCACTCGTCCAGATGACCCCAAGCAAAAATGGGGCAGTGGAAAAGGAGATCTATGAGGCCTTCTCCCACTTTGGAAAAAACCATCCGGATGCAACGTATGTGTATATGGGCACTGAGGAAGGCCGTTATGTCCAGTATCCTGAAGGGCCCACGCTCCCCGGATATGATCCAAGAATGCGGCCCTGGTATGTAACGGCCCTGGAGGACCCTGGCGAAGTATTGATGACAGGTGCTTATACATCATCGGGATTAACCCATAAAATAGTCAGCAATGTCGTCACGATTGAACGCAATGGCAAAAGAATCGGGGTCATGGGGCTGGATGTCAGTTTGGATGGGCTGACGAGCCTGATTCAGGATGTGAAAATAGGCGGAAGTGGGTATGTGATTCTGACGCAAAGCGATGGCACGATTATTGCGCATCCTAAAAAGCCCGAATTGAATCTTGAATCAATTTCTGAATTGAACATTCCCGAGTTGGGAGCGATCGGGCAGGATGGCACCTTTGAGGCAAAAGTAGACGGCGAAGAATCCGTTTTACATGTTATCACTTCGGAAAATAATAACTGGAAATACATATCTATCATTGAAAAAAAAGATTTGGCGGCATCTGCGAATCAAATTGGCCACAATCTTTTGATCATAGGCTCTCTTGTTGTTATCATCGCGATCGTCATTTCTGTATTTATCATCATCCGTTTTACGAATAATTTTAGGAAATTGGCGAAAGAGATGAGGAAGCTGGAAAAATTGAAGACAGTCAGTGAAATAGCCGCGAGCATCTCGCATGAAGTGCGCAACCCTTTAACTGTAATCAAGGGGTTTCTGCAGCTGTTAAAGGAGAGGAATCTTACTGAGGAAGATAAGATGATGTATCTCGCGATTTCGCTGGATGAGCTGGAGCGTGCCGAACATATTATTACCGATTATCTGACCTTTGCGAAGCCGTCGCTCGAGAACGTAAAGGTATTGGATTTGGCTAAAGAATTGGATTATGTTTTAACGGTTGTAAGCCCATATGCAAATATGAATAATGTACATATTGAAGTATCCTGGGAGGAAAATTTGTATATTTCCGGAGAGGCCGCCAAGCTTCATCAATGCTTGATTAACGTAATCAAGAATGGGATTGAAGCGATGCCTGAAGGGGGACAGCTCAGTGTCTCTTTAAAGAAAACGGGCTCCAAAGCATGGCTAAGTGTTACCGACAGTGGAACAGGGATGAGCGAGGAGCAGCTGGAGAGGCTGGGAACGCCTTTTTACACAACAAAAGACAAAGGCACAGGACTTGGCACCATGGTCGTCTACAGCATTGTTAAAGCCATGGGCGGAGAGATTAAGGTGAAAAGTGAAGAGAATAAGGGCACTAGTTTTACAATTGCCCTTCCAATCGCGCAAAATAGTCAGCCTAAGGATGGGAGGTAAAAGAAAAAAGGAGTGAGCGGAATGTATGTGGCAGGCCAAAGGGAAATGCAGGAAATGGACAGGTATACGATAGAGGAGATCGGATTGCCCAGTGTGGTGCTGATGGAAAATGCGGATGCAACGGTGGCGGAGGAGGAAATAACGGCGGCGACGGGTTTGTAATTGCGAGAAGACTTCTGGATTTTTTATGACTTTAGAATGAAAGAATAATAAAATATAATTGTTTGGTATTAAACTAAGAGTCCCTATTAGTCCTGGATACTGTTGATATCCAGATTGTGAAGGATTGTACTTAAACTCCCATGTAAAAACGAGTTTCCTTACATAATCTGTGGTGCAGTGGTTGTGTTGCATGGATGGCTAACGGGTGCTTAAGTTGAAGAAGGAATAAAGCAAAGGACCAAAAACGGTCCTTTTTCTTTTGAGAAAAAATCAATATTATCGTTTAAAAGAGCCTTTTGTTAAAACAAAACCGCCATCATAAAAGAGAAGGAGAATTATACATAACGCCCATCATCTGAATCTCATAAAGCGCAAGCCGTTCTTCTGCGAATTGATATTCAACGCCAAATGTATGTGCAACCTCGGCAATAGCCCATTGTTTGCGGAAAGGTAGGTCAATTTCTTGGAGCATAAAAGTCGGTATACAAAAATGAAGGGCAAATGTACTTGCTTGCCACTCTTGCAGCTGAACGAAAGGGAAGGGCAGCTCTGTTTGGTTGCCTGTGTGGCGTAGCAAGTGGCAAACTTCATGAGCGAAAGGTAGCTATCTTTTTCGTTCGACAAATAACGACAATAGTTAGAATTGAATGATCCGATTGTATGTTCTTTTTCATTTTGAAATAAAACCCCATCTCATAAAAGAGAAGGGGAGGCAGACACTACTTTACAAGGTTTTTAAATCACTTCAGCCGATGGAATAAAAACTGCAAATCTTGTACCTTTTCCAGGTTCACTGTCCACAAGTATTTCACCATCCATAGCCTTTACCGTGCTATAGACAACCATCGTGCCAAGACCGGTGCCGATATCTTTTGTTGTAAAAAACGGGTTTCCTAAACGTTCGAGCTGTTCCTCATTCATTCCAATACCAGTATCTGTAATTGTGATCATAGCACTGTCTTCAAATCGCTTCATGTCGATTTTTAATGTTCCACCCTGGGGCATGGCCTCAATCCCATTTTTCACAATATTGATCAGGCACTGGTGAAACTTTTTAGCTTCACCTGCAATATAGAGAGATTCTTCTAAACTCACTTCAATTTCTACATTATTCATGGCGGCATAAGGTTTAACAAACTTTTCGATGTAAGTTAGCTCCTTATGCAAATCTAAGATCTCTACATTTTCTAATGAAGGTTTGGCGAATGTAAGATAGTCCGTGATCGTTGATTCCGCTTCATCCAAAGCCTCCAGAGCTGTTTCAATATATCGATTCTTCTCTTGATCTGTAAGACCAGGCTCACGCACAAGCTGAATAAATCCCCTTGTAACCGTTAAAGGATTTCGTACTTCATGAGAAATACTCGCAGCTAATTCACTGACCGTACGAAGTTTTTCAAGCTTCATAACTTCCTTGGAAAGCAACGCATCTCGTCTGGTTCTTTCGTTAACAACCACAAAAAATACAACACCTATTAATTGCAAAAACAAGATAAGAGTAAAAGCAATAAGGAAATCCAAAGCTGGTCTTTCTGAATAAAATAGAAGCATCATTGCCATCCTGGCTCCTACTCCAAATAAAGTAGCTAATACGGCAAGTTTTACTTTTCTTTGCAGATTAACTGTATTTTTGAAGTGTGGAACGACAAAGCATAATGAAATGAGCAACAGAGAATAAACAAAGAGAGCAATGTGAAAATTAGAAATGTCTAAGTAAAAACGATACGTCAGTAAAACCAATACCAATACAAAAGCGACCCTGCGCCCTCCATACAATGCACCAATGATTAAAGGGACTTGGCGAAAATCAAGGGTAATGCCTGAAAAGTTGAGGACGGGAAAACTCATACACAAAATAATTGACACAGCAGAAACAAGAGTGATAATAATCTCATTTTTTAGTTGGGTTGTTTTTCTTTCAATAAACTTGAAATAGAAAGTGAAGAAAAAATAAACAACAAAGATGTTCAATAAAAGGGTCTGAATGTTATCAACCAAGGTATTCAGCTTCTTGCCTCCAGTCTCATTTATCAATTCATATTACTTCTACCACTTCTTCGCCAGCCGCTAGTGTGCTTAACAGGCAAAAGGAATGGTTCAATCGTTCACGTTGATATAGCTTGTATTTTTAATGAAAACGACGATGTAAGGTAGGTATTTCCTTCTATTTTCCTACAATAAAACAATGAATTCTACATAATTACTTCGACAAATATCGACAAGATAATTTCTTTTTAAGGATAAACTTATATGAAGGAAGGGGTATTCCCCCCATACATAACGCCCATTATTTGAATCTCCCACAGAGCAAGATGCTCTTCCGCAAAAGAATACTCTACATTGAATGACTCTACAGCTTTATTGAGGGCCAATCGTTTATCAAAAGGCAGGTCCAATTTTTCAAGCATAAAAGTCGGCATACAGAAGTGGAGGGTGAATGTCTTAGCTTGCCACTCTTGCAGCTGCACAATAGGTAAGGTATAGGAATTGTCCTAATAATAAAGCTCTCCTTTCATTGGAAATTTATTGTACTTCATATTTTAATTTTCAGTGCTGTGATACGGGTTTTTTAATAAAAATGTGCATAATAAACCAGTCAGTCAATAGATTCGGACAAATTAAGGATACGATATATAATTATTTTGAGGTGATAAAATGGAAAAAGCATTAATGGATGTACATATTGTCGTTACCGGTGCGTCAAGCGGTTTAGGTTATGCCATGTCAGAAGCACTTCTAAGTGAAGGGGCAACGGTAGCTTTAGCATCCCGTCCAGGACCAAAATTAACTGAAGCCATAATAAACCTTAAAGATAAGGGATATTCTACGGTTTTTGAACTTCCATTGGATGTTAGATCGGAGGGATCTGTTGAAGATGCGGTGAAATGGGTAAAAGCGGAATGGGGTAAAATTGATGTCCTTGTAAACAATGCAGGCATTGGGATGAGGACGGTAAACCCAAAGTTTCTTACAAAACCGCAGCCATTCTTTCATGTATCTCCGGAAGAGTTTCGAAATTTAATGGATACAAATGTGACCGGCTATTTTCTGACTTCCCGAGGATTCACCCCTCTAATGGCGGAGCAAGGAAGAGGAAAAATTATAAATATTTCGATGAATTACGAAACAATGAAAAGAAAAGGATTCGTTCCATATGGTCCGTCACGTGCTGCTACTGAGTCTCTGTCCTATATTATGGCGGAAGACATGCGAGAGTATGGTGTATCGGTTAACATGCTCCTTCCTGGGGGCGCCACAGTAACAGGAATGATACCTGATGAAGTGAAAAAGGAACTGGAAGGAAAATCCCAGCTTTTGAAACCAGAAATCATGGCAAAACCAATTGTTTTTCTTGCCTCGGAGCAATCTGAAGGAATAACAGGTGAACGAATTGTGGCAACCGAATTTGAAAGCTGGTTAAAGGAAAGAAGAAAATAAATAAAGAAATAAAGAAATAAAGAAAATTGGGTTGAACCACTTTTAATAAAAATACCAACAAACCCTCCTTGCTTAAGAAGGGTTCAGTTTGTCGACAAAAGGCATTCCGAATAAGCCTATTCGGATGCCTTTTGTTCTTTTTTATTAATTTTTTACTGACCAAGTCCTCTCTCAGTCGGTATCCGGCAAATTTAGTTTTTCCAGCATAAAAGTAGGAACATAAAAACGATAAGCAAAAGCTTGGGTCTGCAACTCTTGCAGCTGAACAAAAGGGAAGGACAGCCCGGTTTGATTCCCTGAAAGGCTTAAAAAGTAACATAATTCATGCGCGAATCCAGTCTCTTTTATTGTTCAGTCAATTCGCTGTGGAGTAGAACAGAATAAAAGATACCCAACCATATCACAAATAACTGCAAGCTTCTCTTTGCAAGATTGAAGCCGACTGCCATTAACAGCCGGCCTTTTATTATTGACCATTGTAAATAATTGAATCGTATCACCGATTTATCGGGCAATGGGGTTTTATTTTTTTGTACTTTCCACAAATAGGTTTTTAAACAAACCCCTCTAGAACAACCTTGCCAATCGTCCGGTTGCTCTCCAATAACTTATGGGATTGACGAAGATTCTCTGCTGAAATGGGCCCAAGCACTTCGGCGAGCGTTGTCTTCAATTTTTGATGGTCCACTGCATCAGCGATGCGATTAAGCAACCGGTGCTGCTCAATCATATCATCCGTTTCATAAAGCGAGCGTGTAAACATGAACTCCCAGACGAAGGTGACACTTTTTTGCTTGAGCAGTGTAAGGTCAAGCGGAGAAGTAGGATCATCAATTGCACAAACGACCCCTTGGGGAGAAACGGCTTCGCTGATGCCAGCCCAGTGTTTCTCTAAAGCATTCAGGCAGAAAATGTACGGAACGTTTGGAAATCCAATTGCCTGAAGCTGTGGAAGGAGCGGGTCATGGTGATTAATGGTATAGTCGGCGCCCATTGATTTAATCCAACTGACAGTTTCTGATCGGGAAGCAGTCCCGATTACAGTAAGCCCAGCCTGTTTTGCAAGCTGAGTGGCAATGGACCCTACACCCCCGGCTGCCCCAATGATCAGCAGGGCTTTTCCTTCGTTGGCACCTGGATCTTGGGAAATAGACATTCGGGTAAATAACGCTTCCCAAGCTGTGATAGAGGTTAGGGGAAGGGCTGCCGCTTCCGCGAAATTCAAGGAAGCGGGCTTGCGCCCAACGATTCGTTCGTCGACCAGATGGTATTCACTGTTTCCTCCTTGTCGTGCAATACTGCCAGCATAAAAAACTTCATCCCCCGGACGGAACAATGAGCATTCCGGCCCCACATCTTCAATAATTCCTGCTACATCCCAGCCTAAAATTTTAGGAACTTCTTCAACTCTGTCATTAGGCGCCCGCACCTTGGTGTCAACCGGATTGACCGATATGGCGACAACTTTAACCAAAATATCACGACCCGTCGCTTTTGGTTTCTCTACAACTACATCTACCAGGCTTTTTGGATCTTCAATTGGAAGGTACCGGGTTAGTCCTACCGCCTTCATTGTATCCATGATAAACCACATCCTTTCTTTAGTAGTATACCCTCTGAGTAGTAACTTAAAATGCTGCTGCCTTAACTTTAGATAGACCTAACTTATTGAAGAACCCCTGCATCACAAAAGAGAAGGAGAAGTATACATAACACCCATCATTTGAATCTCATAAAGCGAGAGACGATCTTCTACGAAACGATATTCTACGCCAAATACTTGAGATACCTCGGTAATAGCCATCTGCTTATGGAACGGCAATTCAAGCTCCTGGAGCATAAAAGTCGGTATACAAAAATGAAGGGCAAATGTATTTGCTTGCCACTCCTGCAACTGAATAAAAGGGAAGGGCAGCTCGGTTTGATTACCTCAGTGTCTTAATAAATGACAGACTTCATGAGCAAATTCCTGCCATTGTTCAGTTTTCGGCAAGTTTTCATTAAGCCTGATCATCATAATACCGCCGATCTCTGCACACTTGCTTTTCTTATGACTATATCCCACCTCAATGTTGAGCCTCCTAGCAATTAGCTCTATATCTAGCTGATCAGGAGAAGTAATTAATATTTTTGTGTATAAATTCTCAATAAAGTCTTCAAGATGGGATTTTACATAGGTCATAAGGGACGCCTTCTTTCCAATTTACAGTTATAGGAATGTATGTTCGGGACAATTATACAATAAAATTCTGTCTATGGAAAGAAAGATTGATGAAATTCACATATCAATAAAATGAAGAGGATTAAGCAAAACTGGTATGTGGTGAAGATAAATCAATTGAGCAGTTATTACCGGTCATAAAAATGGCATTAAATATATCAAAAGGGACCTAAACAAATTAAACCTCCTAAAAAAGACAGAAGAGCATGCAGAGGAAGAACAGTGAAAATTAGCTTTTTAATTAAGTGAAGAAAGCAAATGAAAAAACGTGTCAGCTATGATAATACTGCTAGGCATTTAGCAATGCAGTTTACAGTAGCCTGTTACAAACCTTTTAAAAAGATAGAAACAAGAAACCGTTTGGAAATTTGTCGGAAGAATGAAATAGAGGTTAAAAACATGTCGATTTTCGCAGATAATATTTCCTCTTTAGAAGAATACAATTATCAAGAAAGAAGAGAGACAGCAGAAGACTACGATATGGGGGAGTTGGATGACCTCGATGCTGAAGAAGTCAGAGAAATAGATGCAGTTCCAGGAGATCCTGTTAAAGTCTATGAAACAGCTGAAGTTATTGCTAAATTAAATGCTTCTCCATATATAGATAACGAAGATAAGAAGGCTTTGCTGAAGAAGCTTCAGAAAGATGAAATTAAATTTAAAGTCGATACAACGTTTGATGAAGTAGTAGAGGATCTAGAGGAATATACTCTTTTTTAAACAGAGTATAAAAGAGATGTTTAACGATTAGTTGAAAGCCACTGCTTAGTGGCTTTTTAGCAATTCCAAGAAAGTACTTTTATTTCTCCTGCAGGGTGTAAGTATTCCTTATAAGTAAAAAATACTTTGTAAAAGTGTTCTGTTAGTAGACCGATTCTAACTAAATGAGCGATTTTGCTGCTTTTTGCTGCTGCTAGCGTTGTAGAATCATAAAATAAAACAAAGCTGGAGGGGTAAGGAATCCAGCTTTGTTTTTTAGTTGCTTTTTCAGAAGTAGGAGGAAGCAAATATGAAAAATAATACACGCTACAGCGTGTTATTTTTGTTTAATCCTCGTTTTTTGATGATCTCCCAAAACTCCTGCAATTCTTCAATCTGTTCCTCTGGTGAACCGACCATTTTTTAGAAAGAAGTTAAATCAGCATGCTTTTTCGTATTTTGGTACAGGTCGGAAGGGATTATTCCATCTTCAGACAGTATGTATTCATGATATTTCATTAACATGGTTTTAATTGAATTAGACATTCGTTTTTCATCATAAGCACAGACTACAAATAATCCCTGTTCACGGATCATCCGATTTGCTTCATTTTCATACTCTTGTAGCAATGTTAAACCTTCTCCCTGGTCACTCCATTCAGCATGTGCCCAGATTCGAAAGGAAACCTTCTTCTCATAGAAAGGTTTTAACGCTCGAGAAAGATAGTCTAAAACTGCCGGCGGATGAAAACTCCCGCTTGAAAAATAAAAATCAAAATTATTGATAGTGTGTATATGTGTTAGTTGATCCTTAGTTAAAATATTTTTCAACTCTTTGTACATTAAAGAGGTTACCCTTTCGTTTTCGATAACCAAAACATGTTCGCCTTGCTTAATGGCTGAAAGGATGTAGGAAGCAAGGTTATTTATATAAGGCCGTAACTCAGTCATGCTATAAAAAATATGGACGCTGTCGTTCTCCTTAATCAATTTGGAAAATTCGTTTTCCATTTTATCACCCCTTAGCCTGCTTTTTAGTCTGGGTAATTCATACATATCATAAAAAAAGCAACGACGTATATGTAAAAATAATACACGCCGCAGCATGTTATTTTTTATGTAATCCTCGTTTTTTGATGATCTCCCAAATCTGCTGGATTTCCTTCAACGGATCTATCATTTTAACTTGAAGGCTGCCTATAAACAGAATTTTATCCCTTCAACAATCCCGTCAATTTAGCAGTAGAGGGTTAAACCAAAGACTGTATTCCGTATAAACCATAAGTAGGGAGGGAAACCATTTTTACGGGATTATATTTTAATCCGTGAGAAGGCTGCTCAAATGCGATACGTGCAAGCTCACGAGTTAACTCAGCTACGTTCATAGAATCCATCTCTTCCAAATTAAAAAAGCCAGCACCGTCTACCTCTACATTATCCGGTTTTGGATCTCCTTCGACATAATCCATTAAAAATACAAGATAAACATTATGCACCTCGCGAGGCATATCTCCTATTGCTATAATTCCATTCACTTTTGCAGTAATTCCTGTTTCCTCGACTACTTCACGAATAATCGTTTTTTCAATAGTTTCATGTTGTTCGATATATCCACCGGGATTAGTCCATAACCCCTTGCCTGGATTTTGAGATCGGCGAACTAGCAGGATCTTTTCATCTTTTAATATAAGTGCGCCAACACCAATACTATAATTCCCCCAAAAGACGTAACTGCAACTAGGACATGCTTTCCGATTCTCTCCGCCTATGTTGCGAATTTCTAATTGATGTCCACAAGACAAACAATAACGAACCTCCATGATTTTCGCCCCTTTAATTAAAATTCTGACACTTTTTTATGTATAAAATAATACACGCCGCAGCGTGTTATTTTTTATTTAATCCTCGTTTTTTGATGATCTCCCAGAACTCCTGCAATTCTTCAAGCTGTTCCTCTGGTGAATCGGCCATTTCCTTGAAGAAAACATTCAGCCTTGGATTGCTGAAGAATTCCTTCATTTCTTTTTTATCAGATTGAGCTGGGTTAAAATGTGAATCGGAGGTGCCCAGTAAATAGTCGGTCGAACACTCAAATATTTCGGACAACTTTTTTACATCAGCGTGATCTGGATTAGTATAATTTCTTTCCCAGTTTGAAATCACTTGAGGAGAAACGCTAATCTTTTCAGCTAATTCTCTTTGAGTTAGGCCGATTTTTTTGCGCAACTCCCTAATCCTATTGTTTATAGACATTTCGAGAGCTCCTTTCGACTAAATTTTATCACCAACTAACGGATTTGGATATGAAACTAACGGTATTTGAGATAAATGTGATAACTTTTGTTGGCAACAACGGAAAACGTTAGTCGGATTGGGGGTGATCATATGGTAAATGAAAATGTTGCTGAAATACGAAAAGCAAAGGGTGTTACAAAAACACATCTCGCTAACGCTCTTGAGTTATCTTTACAAGGATACAGATATCCAGAATCTGGCGAAACAAAATTAGATGTGGAAAGAATTAAAGTAATCGCAGTTGTTTTGGATGTTGAAGTCGCTGTTTTTTTAAATGATAAACTAACGGAATCCGTTATAAATGAAATGTATTTAAAAAAGCAAGTCAGCTAAGAAAGGAAGGTGATCCAGAATAGAGGCGCTTTTAAGCCTCACCTTCCACAAACGGCGAAATTTGCTGTAAAAAAACCGTTCTTTATGTAGAGTGATTTGTTCTTATTAGAGCATATAGGTTATTTTGCCGGCAATGCTAAGCAATTATTTAAGAAAATTATACCAGTTTACATGCACCTTCGAAATGCATTCAGCAGTACAAAAGGGGGAGTTTGAGTGACCATCGGAAAAGTATTTGCAGAAGGCCGAAAGAGAGCAGGTTTATCGCAAAAAGACCTATCTGAAAAAGATGGTGTCCACTACTCAAAAGAAGCAATTGGAAAGGCGGAGTTAGGCACACGCAACTTGCCAAAAGAGCTTTATCCAAAGTTAGCAGGAGCGATTGACGATCCCCAGACTTATTTTGAAGTGTGGGAAGAAACAACGGGATTTGTCAGTATCCCATACCTTGATGGTGCAGGCATCGTTCATCAATCGGCTGCGATGGTTCACTTCGTCAGGACAGAAACGGTGGAAGCCATTGAGCATGTTGAAAAAACATGCTGGTTTAAGCCTTCTGATCAACGGAGTGAGTTGGAAAAGGAAGAGGTTCAACGAGTGATTATGGAACTGCTTGATGCAGCTACCAGCATGCTGAATCTTGTTGCAGCACTTTGCAAGGAGAATGGTTTTTCAATGAAAGCAGTATTTAGGCAGTGGAGGGTCAGCCTTAAGGCAAAAAAGTATGAAAAGTAAGGAGTGAAAAACATGGAATTCGCTCAAATCAATGTAGATCAAAAAGAAGTCAAAAGATATATCAATGAAAAATTAGATGAAATCATCCACGAAACTTTTTTCATGTGGGACCTCGATCAAATGGAAAAGAGAACATGTATGAGTAAATCGTTTCTTGAAGCAGCAGGAAAAAGACGCTGCTTTTAAACAGTACTTGGACGAAGCTCGGCAGCGGTTTGATGCAGAAGAAAAAACAGGTGGTGATGCGGCATGAACCGATCAGAAGTTTATCAATTGCTGAAAAATCATTATGAGAACATCGGCAAAGAAATGAGCACGGTTGAATTAATCGTTGAATTAATCGTCACTTACGGAAAAACAGATCCAGCAGAGGTATGGCTGGCAGCCGGATGTTTGAAACATATCTAAATCAGCAAGGGAGGAAAACGGCGTGACACCAATCGCAGGCTATGAAAAATTATCCGACGCTGAACAGAGGGTGTTCATCAAGGCTCATCAAAAGCATTTATCATCATTAACAAGCAACGAACGTGATCAGTACGGGCTTGGAAGCGTCGTGAAGGTGCAATCTAATCCGCAGGAAGCAGCTATTGATGTTCACTTCCTAAACGGACAGAACCGGCAGTATACAGCGAAAGGAACGTGGTACTGATGGATTATACACGCCACAAACGTATGACATGGCTGTCGCGGCAAATGCTCATACAGAGCTAAAAAAAAACGTCCTTCAAAGAGCGGGAAAGGATGATCAGCATTTGACCGAAACTGTGAAGGAGCGAATGAAATGTTTGGTCCAGGCGACATTATCACAGGAGCAAAAAATTTTAATGAAGGTATGTTAGTAGAAATCGTTGAGATCCGCACAACAGGATATACTTGGAAAACTCTTTGTTATGACGAACTGTACAAAAGTGACTTTACGGATGATCCATATTGTGAAGATTGGAAACTGAAACAGTAGACCGAAACTATGCAATAAATTAATGGAGAAAAAATCCCTATTTTTATTGTCCACTTCTAGTTGTGCTTAAAGTGATGATTAACAGAATTAGTGATATCCGGGCAAGTCTGTCTTCAGTAACTGTTTTGAGTAAAGCTACTAGAACTATTCCCAGAATGGGATTCTCTTCAAGTAACAGAATGGTGATAACATCCAACAAGGAAATAACGTCATCAGTAATATCATGTTCTTGTAAACTCACTATTTTCACAGCCTTTCTTTATTATCATTATATTTTCGCTTAAAAATATGGTGTGTTTCTAGTACCTAGCGTTGATAGGAAATTTAAATGAAATTAATTCACAGTGTGAGACACAAACAGTAAAGGAGTGAAGATGATCGATTTAAACGACAAACTTGAAGAATGGAAGCGGCAAATGGAGCAAGCGGAAGAATATAATTTGTTCTTTGACAGACATATGGTAGCCGAAATGATTTCAATAATCGAACATCAATAAAAAGAAATTCAAACTTTCAAGGTGAAGGGATTGAAAAAATGGCTAGAGATTACGCAGAGGAAGCATTAGTAGAGTAATCAACAGTTCGTCCAAAATGCGAGGAGGAAAGAATTTGCCAATATTAACTTTTCCATGTCCCAAGTGCAAAGAGCGTATGGGATTTGATTATGATTTAAGAGATGCTGTAGATAACAAAAAAATCCACTTATTTATATGAAGAATTGGAATGTGAGAATTGCGGGAAGAAACCTAAAACAGTTCCTTGGATAGTGGCCTTTGATGAAGAAGAGGAAGAGGTCGTTGCATTTGTTTAATTATCAGTACATCCAGAGTTTGTAAAGCATTAAAGCCCTACTAAGAAGTAGGGCTCCAAAACATCATTCTTTGATTCGGTTTCCGTTGACCCACCAATCGATGTGGTCTAAATCAAAAATGAAAATTCCACTAACCGGTTTTTTGTGAGGAAGCTTTTTTTGAGCAATTAGGTCTTGAATTTCCTCATGAGTTAGTAGGAAGTCGATCGAATCAAGGTAAGGAATTAAATTATTTATGCCTTGGATCCTTCTCATTTCATCACCCCCCACCAAAATTTCTCTTTACCATAAAAGGAGTAGAGAAAAATTCGTGTAAAGGATCAAATGATTGAATCTATAAGCATATATACCCCTGTTAAAAGTAGATTACACATGTAAATGACTAACAGTACATTCAATATGCGTCGTAAGGAGGGTGTAACATGCTGCAAGGAATATGCCTTGATTCAGAGATTCTACCAGTGGGAGAGACATTCTTTCTTTTTCCGGTCGGAGATGATCTTGTTTATGCATCCAGATTCCCGCGTAAAAGCGCGCATACGGGTTGTTTTCAAAAGGACAGGTTTCAGATCATTGAAATGATTGAACCGGTAGAATGGCCGCCAGAACCGACAAAAAGGGCGGTAGAGGTCGAACTGAATGTAATTTATACAGCGAAACTCATTTCGCGCTGGAAAAGTAGCAAGAAGATGATTGGTCAAACTTACTTCGTTATAGCTCGCGGATCCGGATCACACGTTGATGTTTACGAAACAGACGATTTAAAAGGGATGCTTGCCTGTTATCCGGTTCACTGGTTTGAAAGTTTCGAAGCAGTCGATCACCCGGAAGAAATCGAAAGCGTAGAAACCGCATCAGAGCCAGTCGTTGAAGAAGATATTTTCGTTGCTCCAGAAGAACCAACATTTTTCGAACAAATGAAACTATTTTAAAGGGGTGGCAGCCTTGACAAGAATAGGCGGTTAGATAGGAAGTAACCATAATGGAATACACGAAAGCAGGATGAAGGAGAAAACGATAATGACTCAATACCAATACCACATGGCGCAGGCAGCCAATCACGAAAAAGCCGGCAACCTGGTCCGGGCAGAAATGCATTTGGACATGGCGGATCAGTGCAAGCAGTAATCAGCAGTTGACCGAAACAGTTCAAGAAAGAATGGGAAGGAGTAAAAAGTTAAAAAATCCCTTTAAAGGGATTTTTATGGAAGAGGTTAGGGCTTCTGTTTATAAAATGTCATAAATTCCTGAATGGACTGTACAATTCCTTCAGCTTGAAATGTAAGCAGTGAGAAAGCTGATAAAGAGAAAAAAGCAATAGGGATTAAGCGAAGCCAATGCATTGTATCCCCTCCATTTCTATATTTCTAGGTAGTGAAAGAATCATACTCCTGAAATATAAATTGATCAAGTGTAAAGTATTAGACTCGCTTGCATTTCTTACCTTAATCGCTTTATTAATTTGTCCAAAAAATATTGGTCGTTAACGTCCTTATTAGCACTAATATCAGTACTAATATTAGTGCTAATATTAAAACTAATATGCATTCGAAAATAGTCGGAAGGAGGACTGTAACATGCTGCAAGGAAAATGCCTGTATCTGGACATTCTGCCGACGTATGAAACGTTTTATCTTTTTCCAGACGGAAACGATCTTGTTTATGCATCCAGATTCCCACGAAAAGGCGCACATACGGGCTGTTACGAAAAGAAGCACTTTGATATCAAGGAAATAAATGAAACATCAGAACGGAAGCTAGAGCCCCCAAACCGAACGGATTCTATCGAATGCCAAGCAATCTATTCCGCAAAACTCATTTGGTGCCGGGAGCATTCAAAAGAAATGGTTGGAAAAACCTACTTTGTCATAGCGCGCGGATCTGGAACACATGTAGAAGTGTATGAAACGGAAGATCTAAAAGGAATGCTTGCCTGTTATCCGATTCACTGGTTTGAGAATTACGATTCGCCAGAAGAACCGGTGTTTTTTGAACAAATGAAACTATTTTAAAGGGGTGGCAGCCTTGTTGAGAATAGGAGATTGGAGAAAAGTCAAAATCGGCGGATGCCTCGAGGCAATTGGATATGTGAGCAACATTATGCAGCACGGTTTTCACGGCGAACAGGTTGAGTTGATAAAAGTTGTGTATGTGATTGGCGGAGAGCCTCAAATCAAAGATCCATTGCGAGACATTTATAGCCCTGTTGAGCTGGAGCCGGCCGGTGATTTTTGGGACAAGCTGCAGGATAGGTCAGCGCTGATTGATCTGGCGCTACTGACGAAAGATGAACAGTGGTTTGAAGAATTGACGGGAGGAAAATTAAAATGGCCTATCGTGGAGCAGTAATTGAGCAGCAGTGGACGCCGGAAGAAATGGCAGCATATTGCAAGAAGTTTGAAGCAAAGCGCCCAGCCTATGTTAAAGAAGCAGAAGAGCGAGCAGGTAACAGGTTCTCTCAACGTAAACGGACCGTCAATTCAAACGGGAATCTCAGTAAAGCTCAATACATGCGGTTCATGGAAAAAGGCTTGAGTGATGAACACATTTTAGCAAAGTATCAGGATTTAACGCCGGAACGCTTGGAAATGGCGAAGAAGCGGTGGGGGTTAGCATAAAAAAACAGCCAGGCGGGGGCCTGACTGCAGAAAGGCTGTCAAGTTGAAGGAGTGGGGTTTTTAAACTGACAGCACCAGTATGTACCACTTGATAAAAAATTATTCAGAAAAGCACAGAAAGATTCATTACAAGTTTCAATTATCTATATTGTAGTTGAAATTCAAGAATTAGCTTATCCAATTCTTCGCTGTATCGTAAGGTTTCAGGGCTGCTAAGGCCATGTTGCTGCCCAGCAGTAATCATCAGAAATCGAAGATCGTTAATTTGTGAATCTAGACTAGTAGAATTTAATTGGCTTTGCTCCATGTGATCCTCCTTAGTCTGTAAAGGGTTTTAAAAGAGTATAAAACATAAATATGTAAAAATTAAGGGTTTTACCTCGGGATTTGTAATTTTTTCGGAATTTGTAAATTTTCTGTGACAAAATAAAAAAAACCGAGAACATGTCCCCGGCCGCTTAAAATATTACTCGCAATTCTATTTTAACAGACTGGGGGCTTCTCGACTATGAAAGATATCACAATTGATCCTTCCACAATGAAGCTGGAATTGGATAGAATGGAAATGCCAAGTACATGCGTTTTGGTGGTCTGTGAAGGGAAGGTCAAGATCAGAGAGCTACCTCCCGCGTGGGGAGTATAAAATAGTCACGCATCAGGGCAAAGTGAAGCGGATGAGGCGGGAAGAGGGGGAAGAGTTTTGACTTCTAATTTAGATGAGTTGATTAGAATATACGATCAATCAGTTATAGAATTTTATAAAGTAGAACAAATATTTATCGAGAAAACGAGAAAGGAAGAAGAAATCGAATATCAAAATCCAATTATTAATCTGCTGCTTTGGAATATAATTGAAAAGCTCGATGCGTTAACAATACTCTTCGAACATAAAATTGGGAAAAGTTCTGATTCTATCTTCAGAGACTTATTTGAAAACTATATCTATTTGTTTTTTATGATAAAAAAAGACGATGCCAGGTATGCTCGAGCGTATGTTTATCAAACTTATTTAGAAGAAATAAATGAGCTTGAAAAGATTATCAGCGAAAGTCAAGATGAAGTTAACCAAATAGATGAGCCTATTACTGAGAAAATTGAATGGCTTCATTCTAGAATTAATAATGAAAGTTTCACTGAAATAAAACGCGAATGGGAAAAGGTGAGAAAGAGAAGAAAATATATAAAGTGGTACAACTTGTATGAAGGGCCGACATCTTTAAAACAGTTATGTGAAGACCTAGATTATGGATATTTTTATGAGAATATATATAGCCAACTTTCTTATCAAACGCATTCCCTCAATATTTTAAATTCTTTGATTGATGAGGGTGAAGATTGGGGTTATCTTAATCACGTTAGAAACGGAAAAGATAATGATTTTAGAAACGTTTTGAGTAAGCATATTGCAACTATGGCGCTTCTACAGTTTGTAAAATATTTTCATCCGAGTGAAAAAGAATATTATAAGGAAGTATTTTTAAAACTGAGTGATCAAAACATCAGTTTATTTCCATAATTAAAGTTCTCTCAGCCATCTGAAGGACACTGAACAGACACGATAATTCGTGCTCTGTTCAGTGTCCTTTTTTATTTGTCGAAAAGGAGTGGAGCAGATGAAAACGATGAAAGAGCAGCTTCGGCAGTGGACGAAAGTGAACGGAATGCCGATAGAGAAAAAGAAGACACAAAAGCAAAAACCGAAGAAGAAACAGCCCGAGAAAAAGCAGGAAAAGATGTCTGACCGCGAATTGCAACATTTGATGAACACCAATATGAGAACACTTAAGCGTGGCAGAGGCGGCGCCTACAAATAAAAGGAGGACTGGACATGCGGACACTCATTTACGAATACAAACAATCATTACGAGCGCTGAAGGAAATGAAGGCAGCCGTCGAAGCCAAACCGGAATTGTTGGAGCAGGATCTCCAGGATAAGACGCTCATTAACAGCATGATCAGCGAAGTGGAATTTGCAATTCAGTGGATGATGTCCGGACGAAATCCTGATGCAAGACGTGGAGCGGATCGGACAGGAGCTTATACATTGGATCCGAAATTGATTAAAGCGTTTGTTCCAAATAAAGTGATGGAAGAAGGACGGAAAATCACAGCAGATGAAAAATGGCTGCTGGGTGACGTTTTGGCAGACTTAACCATGAGGGAAAAAGACGTGTTTACATTGGTGAAAGCGGAAGGATTGACGTTCGATTATACAGCGGAATTACTGGGGCTTACAAAATCATCTATCCAAACGTACTTAGAACGGGCAGAGCGGAAAATTAAAGATCGGAAAAATGGCAGCCTTTTTCTTGTTTCATGAAAGAGGCTAGTTTTTATACCTAGTAAAAATTAAAAGAAAAAAGGAAGAAGATCCTTTTGAATCCCTGAATAAGTAAAATAAATAAACCGAATTATTTGTGAACAAATCACTAGTTTAATTGACTCGACATAATTCGACATGATTTAATTAGTTCTTAATGATAAAGGCAAACTTTCCGAAAGGATAGGACGCAAAGCCACGGGTCTAACATTCTTATGAATTATGACAGCCGGGTTTCCAAATAAGGGTGTAACTCCGTATTTGGATCAAAACTGTTTAAGGTAGGGTGAAAAATGCGGAGAGAAACAAATGAACTACAAGTGAACGTTGAAAAGTTTTTTTTATTATTACAAAACTATCCGGATGACTTTGATTCAACTTTAGTATTTGTAAGATTTTTGCGATCTTTTTTAAGAACGGATGCTCGAAAAAAAGCGCTACCCACTGTTGAATTAATGACATTGATAAAAGAACATAAACCTAATATTTTCTATACGATGAGGAAGCTTTCAGAAAAAGATGACATGTTAGCGTTTCTAACTGGTTTGTCGATGGATCCTCAAGAAGCAGAAAGCAGACTCCAATCTATTCATGAAAGTAAACTGGTGGGGCAATAAAGATGGGGCAAACATGGACAGACGAAGACGTTTTCTTTCTACAAAAACGTGTTGGCAACTGCTCTTTATCAGCCATCGCTAAACAACTTAACCGTAGCGAGACAGCTGTTTCGTTGAAATTAAAGAAAATGGGTCTTAGGAACACCAAAAACGCTACTGGTCTCTTAACAAGCAGTGAGCTGGCAGAAGCCTTACATGTGGACAGAAAAACCGTACACCATTGGATTCGGTTTCATGGACTTGAAGCAATATCACGTATCACTTGTTACGAGCGGAAATTCTGTCTAGTTGATATTAATTCTTTTTGGCAATGGGCTGAACAAAACCCAGAGAAGCTCGATTTCAGTATCGTTGAAAAACATGCACTGCCTCCTGAACCAGAGTGGTTAGATGAAGCTCGTAAGACTAATACAGACAAGATAATAAAGACATACAAACGCTGGACGACAAAAGAAATTGAACTCCTTTTAAAGTGGAGAAAAGAAGGGGTAAACTTCAAAGAGATTGCCGAAAAACTGAGTAGAAGCAGAATTAGCGTCGAGCGTCGTTATACACGTTGTAAAAATAATTAAAAACCGGAAAAACGGCAGCCTCTTTCTAGTTTCGGGAAAAGATGTTTTTTTATTTAACTAATTACATATGTCAGCCGTTTTTGACCATACTAATTGTAAAGGTAGGAAGAGGGGTACCAGCCCTCGACCATTTAAAGCACCTTTGTAAATGGAACTATGGAAATAAATGTAAGTAAAATTATGCACAAACCTGTGCAAAATGACCGCAAAATATACTCCATGCCCTCACTCCCTTCTTTCTTAGTCGGGTATACTTTGCCCAGTTCGAGTGAAAACATGAAGTGCACAAAAAGCGCCTTTACTGGCGTTTTTTGTCGTACAGATGACGTATATATGAGAAATGAAAAATTAAAACCCCGTCACATGACAGGGTTAAACAATCTTCTTCATGCCGCAATTCCGGCACTCACGAAGGAAGATACTATGCTTAATCGAACTTTTAAACTTGGCTGTATCACAGTTATCACACCGGCCGCTTTTGATATCCGGGTATTCCAGAATGTTATAGGTCACGCTTAAATCAATTTTTTGTTCTGTTTCCATGCTGAACACTCCTTTGAAGTCACTTGAACATGATAACAGAATTTATGCTGGCAGAATGCAGGTAAATTTTTATTCTCTTAGGGAAATATAAAAATTAAAGTTGAAAGGAGAGTAAACGAAATGGGAATTGAAAGAGATCCGGGCACTGAAAATTTCATTGGTGAGCTTAGTCAGCACGAAAGAGATGTTTATCGCTTCATGAGAGATCAGTACGACAGAACGATGAATTATGGTGCTGATGACGACGCTGAAGTTCAAGATCCTCAAATCACCGCAATCGTCAGCCGTGAATTCAATATTTCTGCAGAAGAGGCCAGAAATATTTATACGAGTGTCGAAACAAAAATTGCTGATTTTCTAAGGAAACAATAAGAAGAAAGATAAGCGCCCATTGCGGTGCTTTTTTCTTTGTCTAAAAACAATCTCGGAGGTGGTGGTGATGTGACGTGGCAAACTGGGAGGATATCAGAGCAGAATGGGAAACAACCAAGATCACGCTTGCTGCATTAGCGGAAAAGCATGATATAAAACTCGGCACCTTAAAAAGCAGGAAAAGCCGTGAAGGCTGGTCCAGGGATCCAACGAAAAAGGATGCAACCAAAAGTGAAAAGGTTGCAACCATTAAACAGAAGGATGCAATCAAGAAAAAGCACGGCGGACAACCAGGCAACAAGGGAAATCCAAAGCCAGCTACTAAATTTCCGAAACGCAACAAAGCAGCTGAGAAGCACGGGCTGTTCTCGAAGTTTCTCCCCGACGAAGCAAAAGAGATCATGGACGCGATGACCGATCTTTCCGCTGCTGATTTAATATGGCAGCAGGTACAGATTCTGTTTGCCGCGATCATCCGCTCTCAGCAGATTATGTGGGTAAATGATAAAGGAGAAATGATCAAAGAGCTTAAAAAAGCGAAGTATGAGTATTATCCGCAAGAGGAAGGCGGCTTTGAAAAGTCGGTAACTGAGGAAGAACACGAGTTTCAATTCGCCTGGGATCGACAGGCGACATTCCTTAATGCCCAGTCTCGGGCTATGGGAGAATTGCGCAGCCTAATAAAGAAGTTTGACGAGCTGGCTCATATTCACGACGAGCGCCGCTTGAAGCTGGAGCAGATGCGTGTGGCCATTGATAAAACAAAAGCGGAAGTGGAGAAGCTATCCGGCAACACTAATGAAGGTCCAATTGAAATTATGATTAGTCGAAAAAAGAGGGATGAATGATGGTTGCTGTTAATAAAGAAGTTAATCCTCATTTCGATGATTTCTTATTCGATTGGTCAACCAAATTTCAATTTCTTTTAGGCGGCTATGGTAGCAGTAAAAGCTATCACGTTGCCTTGAAAATCATTTTAAAGTTGCTGGAAGAAAAACGGACCGCTCTCGTTGTGCGTGAGGTATACGATACGCACCGGGATTCAACGTATTCTTTGCTGGAGGAGTTAGTTAATGTCAGTTATATCAGCACCATTCGGGATGAATACTTTCCGAAAATCGAATCTATCATTTATCAAGGTGTCAAAAACGGCAGCAGTCCGAATGAGATTCGGGATCAGCTGGTGAAGCGCACTGGCATGTCAGAGAAGCGGACGAAATTCATTGCTCGGGATCAGACAGGTAGCATTCTTGGCCAGATGACCGCTGAGCGGCATAAGGCAATGGGCGTCAGCAAATTCAAGTGGAGCACATCAAACGATGAAAAGGTACGTGATTCGCACGACAAGCTGGAAGGGCAGGTATTTGAATATGCTGATCCGCCGGCTGTTGGTTTGCCTGGCACTGATTATAATTGCCGCTGCACTGCTACCCCTGTTTTTGATGATAATTGAAGCTCATTAATGATGATTAGAGACCTTGGGTAAAATGATTCTGACAGTCGTGCCTTCACCAAGTTGACTGTTAACTTCTATCGTGCCGTCATGGTTTTCTATAATTCGTTTACACATCATAAGCCCTAATCCTGTTCCTTTTTCTTTTGTTGTATAGAAAGGTTCAAATAGTCTTTTCTGTCTTTCTTGTGAAATCCCGCACCCTTTATCAGTAATTTCTATTAAGAGGCTATTTTCGTTTGTATTTTTAAGCGAAACCGCTATTTTTTGTGTAGAATCGGTCGTTGCTTCAATAGCATTTTGTATCAGGTTCATTATAACTTGTGTTATCTGATTGGGGTCACAATGTGCAGTAAATATAGAATCAGAACTAATAAATTCGATAAAGTTTAGACCTTTTAGATTTGTTTGGGGTTTCATAAATTCTATAACTTGGGAGACCAAAGCCTTCATATCCGTATCTCTAATCTCCATGTTTTCTTTAGGTTTAGATATAAACATAAATTGATTAACGATGGTATTAATTTGATTTAATTCATTAAGCATTATCTCAATGTAATTATCTATTGTTTCGTCATTTGAAAGTTCCTTAATCATTTGAGCAAAACCTGTTACAGATGTTAAAGGATTTCGAATTTCATGGGCAATTCCCGCTGCTAATTCACCGACTAATGAAAGTTTTTCTAGTTCCTGAATCTTGGAGGCGTTCTTTCGATGTTCTGTAGTCTCGATAGCTGTACCATTTACTTCAATAACTTGTGAATTGATTATTACTGGAGTTAACGAAGCAAGGTAATGGAATCCATTTGCACTTCCTTCACAGTTAATAGTATTGCCGCTCCAAGCTATTTCATAAAAATAATGTTTCTGATTTGCCCGATCTTCAGGTAAAAAGTCGTGCAAAGTTTTACCAATAATACATGCAGGAGAAAGCCCTACTTTTTCTAGAAAATCACCTTCAACGAACGTATGGATAAAATCTTTATCTTTCTTTATAAATTTAAACACAAACCCATTTTGTCTTGGGATAAGATGCTTGTAATCAACTTGATTGTTATTAATATTCTGATTATTTTCATTGTTGTAATGATCCATGCATAACATCCTCTATTTATATTAATGGTTAATAAATTCAATTCATAATAATCGATAAAATATCTTTAGATTATACAATATATTTCGCTATGTTTCCTTTATATGACTACATTTTGTATTGAAAAATGTCAGAAGACCGAGAATCGGTCTTTTTTTATTGCCTGAAAGGGGGTGAGAACATTGTGAAGGTACAACGATATGACAAAATGCTGATTACGGATTCATATGGTTTTTTAACCGTGACAGCACCTATCACACGGCCAGGGGTTTTCCCTTACCAAAGGCAAGATGGAACCATCCAATATGAAGCGAAATTGCCAGACGATGTATTCAGTGATTTAGCGATTTATTCAGCACGGGCAAAGCCAGTGACGGACGGACATCCAAGTGAAGAAGTAACAGTCGATAATATCAGCCGTTATTCAAAAGGAATGACACATACAGACAGCCGTGTAGAAGGTGGCATGCTGGTTGTTTCTATGACGATCACGGATGCTGCTTTAATGGACCGGATCTTCAGCGGTGAACAAAGTGAAATCAGTATCGGCTTTATGAGCGATATTGTGGAGCAGCGTGGCACATATCAAGGTGATGAGTACGGATATGTGCAAAGAAACATTGATATTAACCACATTGCCATCTTGGACAGAGGACGAGCGGGCCCGAAAGTGGCGATAAAAGAATACGCGGCAAGCATGTTTTCTCAAGGGCAGATCGATAACGCACTTGAGCAAGGCTGGATTACGCAGGCACAATACGATGAAACAATGGTTTACAAGCAACCGGTGTAAGCTATTTTTTATGTCTAAAATCGAAAGGGGAGTGTAAAATGAAGAATAATACAAGTGATTTATTGATGCAACACAACACAGACACTTTATATAACACAATTGTTGGCGGGGGCTTATCAGCTCTTGCCTATTTAGTTGGAGGGATGGACCAGTTGTTTAACGCGCTCGTTATTATGATGATTACCGATTATGTAACAGGCATCATGATTGCTATTGATAATAAAACACTGTCTTCAGCGATTGGATTTAAAGGGCTGATGAAAAAGGCAGCTATGATGCTGGCGGTTGTCGTGGCGGTACAGATGGACAACATCAGTGGCACTGGCGGGCAGTTTATGCGTAATACGATGATCATGTTTTTGATCGGAATGGAAGGGATCAGCTTCATCGAGAATCTTGGCCACCTTGGTGTAAAAGTGCCGAAGCAGATCAGTTCCGTTTTCGCGCAGCTGAAAGAGGAGAATGAAACAAAGGTTGCTCCAGTGGTTGAAGTCGTCACAAAAACAGAAATCACACAAAAAGACGTGCAGGGTGGTGACGATAAATGAGCTGGACACCTTATTATCATCAACGAAACCTCGGGAATCTGGAAGATCTAGCACCGAATACACGCAATGCCGCCATGAAGTGGTATCAGTATTGCATTGATAACAAAATTGATGTACTCATTTACGAAACAATCCGGACCGTTGCGCAACAGCGGGAGAACATTAAAAATAAAAAATCGAAAACAATGAAGTCCTACCATCTCGTTGGACAAGCCCTTGATTTCATGCCGGTCAAAAATGGGATAGCGTTGTGGGCAAAAGCGGACTATGCGAAACGGCCATTCCTAACCGCCATTGAATACGCAGAAAAACTGGGCTTTGAATCTGGGTACCGGTGGGGATGGGATGCTCCGCACTTGCAGTTTAATTACAAAGACTATGGAACAATAAGCTTCTGACCACAGCTGCTGCAGCGCCGATCAATACGTTAAGCACGAACGAAATCAAAACATTGCAAGAAAAACTGGTTAAGCTGGGTCTGGATACAAACGGCGTCGACGGCGTGTATGGAAAAGGAACAACCAATGCAGTCATGATCCTGCAGCGCCGTACTGGCTTGGTGATCGATGGCATTGCTGGTAATGCAACCTTGGCCAAGATCGATCAGCTGCTTAAAGATAAATCACTCGTTGGAACGCCTGGCGTATTCCGTGTCGTGACCGGCACTTTTGGCACGCCCGAAGCAGCCAAGGCAGCTGCAAAAGAAATCAGCTTCAATGCATTCAAAGGAGAAAAGGACAATCGAGTTTATACAGGCGTCTTTACATCGCTTGAATCAGCAGAGGAAGCACGGGCACTTATCAATGCTGAACATGGATACAATCTGAAAATTCGCAATGAAAGTGCCTAATAAATACTGCAAAGCCCCGGTCATCATTCGATACGGGGTTTTGTTGTATAAATCATTTTTAAGGTTAAATTGTAGTGATTATTTAGATTCAATAATTCCGCTTTTTTTGATTGTAAAATGGGTAAAAAGAATTATAATGGAAATATACCCAATTATTGTTCGGGAACGAAAATTAAACGAAAAATGATGGCACAAAACTATAGAGGCCAAGGTGAACAAAGAATAGGTTAGCCAATTATCGAAGGAGGTTCTTATGGAAAATCGTAGAGATGAAAGGAGAGAGTTAAAATACCCTGTGATAGGAAAGGCAGGGATATATAAGTTTCAAAAACAATACATATCAGGTAAGTCCGCTTTAATTCATGTAGAAAATTTTAGTTTAAAGGGATTGCGTTTATCGTCATCTTTAGACTTTCCTGTCATGACAGGATTGATACTATCCATAGAATTTCAACTATTTGGAATAGAAAATCGCATTCTAGGTTCTATTGTGTGGCAAAGAAAAAATAAGAATGAATTTACATATGGATTTGAGATTTTATCCGCTAATATGGGATATATTCAATCAATAGCTTCCCTAACAAAACCAGTCCATAAGATAACAAAAGTTGCTCAATAACATAAGTATATTAAAGCCCTGCTTACTCGAGTAGGGCTTTTGATTTTTAGAAACATACCACATCAGAAGTTATTTCTTATTAATGTATTCTAAGTTAAAAATCAAATAAGCACCTTTGGATGTGATAAAAGTAAAAAAGACCGGTCGTAGCCGGTCATAAAAACTTCTTCGCTATGTTTTCAAACTGGCCTTCCTCGATAACATGTTCACCCGGACGCGGCCAAGCACCGCAATATAAGTGCACGATGCTGTGTATTTGCGTTATCCCCACATGATCCGTCTCTTGCATTTCTTCTTGGTAGAAGGGACAGACCATAATGATCTTTTCTTTTTGGTCCCACATACAGTCAGCTCCTTTACACAAAAGATGGCGGCTTAGCTATCACTAGTAAAGTTGTGATTTATCACTTACTTCCCATCTGCAAATTTGATCGTCACAATATTGGATTGTCAACACTAAATCAGACAACTTTTTTAAGGGACGATTGCTTGTATTCAATTGGGCTTACATAGCCTAGTGTTCCGTGAATTCGTAGCTTGTTAAACCAGTTAACATAGTCACTAAATTCGAGTGTGAGATGTTCTAGACTATCAAACCTCATCTGGCGGACAAGTTCTGTTTTGATGATTTTAAACGTGGCTTCCGCCACGGCATTATCATATGGACAGCCTTTCATGCTTAAAGAGCGGCCAATCTGGAAGGCTGCTAATGTCTCATCAATTAACTGGTTTTTAAACTCGCTGCCACGGTCAGTATGGAACAGCTGGATATCCCGCAGATCACCTTGAATGGAAGAGAAAGCCCGTGCGACAAGGTTCGCATCTTTGTTTGGTCCTGTGCTGAAGCCAATAATTTCGCGATTAAAGAGATCGACAAAGATACATACGTAATGCCATTTGTTTTTGACTTTGACGTATGTTAAATCGCTAACAACCACTTTTTTCGCTTCTGTCTGCTGAAACTCACGTTTCAATTCATTTGTTGCCTCAGCTGATTCATTACATGGCATTTTCTGTGGTTTGAACTGTGCTACCGTATAGGATGAAACAAGTCCTTGTTCCTTCATGATGCGGCCAATACGTCTCCTTGATACCATAAATCCACGTTTGTGCAGTTCGACTTTGATTTTACGGGTGCCGTAGGCACTTCGGTTTTGTTCAAAAATCTCGATGACAGCGCCTGTTACGTCGTCTTCTGACTGCCGTTCTTTGGTTTGGCCTCATAATAATACGTACTACGTGAGATTTGCAGGACGCTGCACATTGCTGATACCGAGTATTTGTCTTGGTTTCGCTTGATGACATTTACTTTCGTCCCATGATCAGCGCGGCTTGCTTTAAAATATCATTCTCCATTAATAGCTGCTTATTTTCCTTGCGGAGTTTTAAAAGCTCCTGCTGTTCAGGAGACCGGCTGTCTTTCTCTTTAAAAGAACCGGAGGTTTCATCCTGGTGGATCCAGCGATCAAGGGATGACGGAGTCAAATCATACTCATCAATAATGGATCGTTTTGTTTTTCCATTCTGGTACAGCTGCACCATTTGTTTTTTGAACTCGGGCGTGAATGTGCGGCGTTCTCGCTTTGTCATAGTTAAAGCTCCTCATCTGTTTTAGGTCAAGTGTACGTGACCTTAATTTTTCTGTCCAGATAAGTGTAGACGCTCCATAATACTCTTTTTTACTTGTAGGAAATTATAAAATGAAATTGATTAAACTACCTACCAGGGAAAAAGGTTTTTAAATCTCATCTTGCAATTCATGGATTTCTGCAATAAAGACTTCTGGATTCACCTTTAGATGTTTGGCGATAATAAAAAAAGTTGTCAGGGTAGGTCTTCTTTTCCCTCTTTCTAAAAGACTAATAAACGTTCGATCTAGTTTCGTTTCAAAAGCAAGCTTTTCTTGAGTAATTTTTGCTTCTTTACGGTATTTTCGTAAAACTAGCCCAAATGCTTCTTCTATCTTCATGGTCAACACCTCTTCAATGAATATCATTGAAAAAATGTTACAAATAGTCTACGTACTATAGTCTTCAAAAGGGATAAATATTCGTCATAATATTTTGCCCCCTAGTTTTGTATTTTTGTGCGATTTAGCTGAAAAAAATAAGAGAGAACCTCTTTCCCTAATTCAGTAATATTATAGACCGCTACGACCCCTAGGTGTCGCACATTCACCAGTATGGCTCCCTCTAAACGAGCCATATTTAAATCCAGGCAATAACGAGAGGTAATAAGCTTTTTCGGCTCAGGAACAGACCTTTCCTGCTGTAATTTCAAATAGTCAAGATTAGCCACTTCCCAAATTTGCTTTTTATTCATAGGTTTCTCTCGAACGGTGAATAACAACGCCCGGCTTTCCTTCGTCATTTTTTTACATAACGTTTCTAATACTTCCTTGTATGATGACACTTCCTCACCACCCTTTATTAGACTGTGACACGAATTACAACCATTAAGTACAGTGCGCTGATTTTGTCGCAGACACTGCGGCATTAATTCACGCCTTACTGTTTATATCTCTATTTTACGGACAGGTCTTCTCGCTGTAACTGACAAAAAATCGAGTGGGAAATGCCATTTTAATAGGATTCCG
Source organism: Domibacillus sp. A3M-37 (assembly GCF_024213455.1). Lineage (NCBI taxonomy): Bacteria > Bacillati > Bacillota > Bacilli > Caryophanales > Bacillaceae > Domibacillus > Domibacillus sp. A3M-37. The sequence continues at coordinate 38,003 of NZ_JANAVL010000014.1, forward strand.
CTTTATCAGCCGCACTTTGCGAGAATGTTTGTCGCATTATCTGCGGCATTAAAAGCAAGAATATATGCAGCATAGTGTTTTTCGTAAATTCTCAGCCAATAATGGAAGAAACATTAATCGCCTTAGTATTTAGAACAAAGTAAAGGTGTGGGGAGACTGGAAGAATAGAGTATGAGCTGCAGCATTCTTTATAAATGTCCAAATAAGGCGGATAAGAACTTAGTGGGCTACCTAAATGATCATTTGAGTGGATAATGAAGGGAAGGAATGGGAAATTCACCAATCAATATACAAAATCGCTTCATTCAACTATCTTTTTTTTATGAGAGAGTATCTGCGACATATTCTGCCTCACTATTTGCTGGAATGCGCGAGAGATAATGAGGCTTTATCTGCGGCACTATTACATACAGTATAAGCGGCAGTTCTGAGGAGCATCTTTTCATTAACCGCTAAACCTTGATGCATCAAGGGTTTCTTTTTGCGGCATTAAAGGCGGGCAACTATGCGGCATATGATGCCGCATGTGTAGCTGCACCATGCCGCACTTGTTGCCGCAACATATGCGTAAACACCTGCCGCAACAAAACGAAGTGAATGGACAAACCCCCTCTAATTGTTGTTTTATCAAGGGTTGTATGATGCTGCATCATCTGCGGCAACACTTGCGGCATCACAAAAAAAACCGACTCTCTTTTTAAAAGCCGGTCTACCCAGATAAGGATTGCGCGTGTTTTTCACAAACTAAATATTTCTTCTTCCTGTTGGCTGCCGATCTGTTTTTCTCCTTTCCACTCTTTCACCATTTCAATAGGGACCGGAATGATTTCAATGTGAGGATACGCCTGAAATTCCTTTTTTAGGCCGTTTTTGATCGGTTCCCAACAAAATAAATAGACTTTTCGCCCGTCACGAAGGTATTTTTCATGGGAATAGTGATTGTACAATGCCTGTATTGCTATAATGTTCATCATCAAGTAATCCACTACATATACTTCTTCTCCGCTGCTAACTTTGCCTATATAGCTGAAAAAGGACTGATTTGGGTTAATTTGAGCATTTCGGTCATCATTTAAAGGAACTATTCCTGAAATTCTGTGGAACCGGTTTTTTTGAGCATTTATGCCTTTATAAGTACATATTAGGTCATAAGCAAATCTATTTTTCCTACAAGGAAGTAAATTTAACTCTAAAATAGAAGGTCTATGCTTCTTAATCGCCTTTTCCAGCTGCTCATACATGTTTTTCCCGTAAATAAGGCAGATATAGCGTTGAGTTTTTCCCTTGTTCTCTAACTCTTTTAAAAACCGCTGGATCGTTTTTTGAGATACATATCTCTCTTCTTCAGATTCACTTTGTTCCCCGATTTCATTGAAAAAAGCATAAAGTCCGTACTGCTCTTCTTCTGTGTACACAATTCCCCCACGGACCATTGCATTTCGGTCAAGTTTTTTTTCGGACTTCCATTGCCGAGAGTCAATCATCTTAATCCCATGTTTCTTCAGCAACACATATATATTATTTGTTAAAATGACGTAGTCTACTTTGCTTTTCTCCGGCTTATTAAACCGCTCAAGCCTCTTTTTCCCGGTCAAATAACCTTTCTGTTCCAACAAGTCAATGCCCTTGTTCGTTACATAATAGAGTTTTTGGATCAACCGTCCACCTTTTTCATGATGCGGCATATCGGCAATTAACCCATCTTCCTGCATCCTTTTCAGCTTTTTATACACATAATGCTTTCTGCCGCCAAAAAATACATCAGCAATCTGTCCGATGGTTAAGGCCCGCATCCGGTATATATCTATTAAAATCTCTTCAACATTATATTTTGTCTTTTTGCCCCGTCCATCAATGAAATCCATCCTTATTTCCTCCCTTTTATCCTTTTACTATCCATTCACTCATGAAATCCTTCCTGCGTTCCAGTCGAGCAAGCTCTCTTTCCACTTTCTCAGGATTTCATTCCTTCACTAGACCAGCAGCATCAACTCAAGATACCGCTTATCTCCAACTGCTATTTCACCATCAACGCCCCAATCCCCATGATATTTTGTACTTTTTTCTTCCAGTCGCATTTCCCTCGTTCCATTCACGCTGAAGCGTTCTTTCCACTCCCTCAAAACTCCTATCTCTTCGATCCCTTTATGTGTTCCTACTTACGAACGAATCTTAAAAACGCCACAACCTTACCCATTTTTCGAACATAGCATAAAAACCGTATATCCCTCGTCACTGGAGGTAACTCACTCTATACTTATTCCTTTGGGCTTCATTCGGATTTTTTCACCAAAACCCTTATATACTGGTATTTATAAGGAGTTTTTCATATCTAATCCGGTGTAGTAAAAGCTTATTACTAAAAATTCAAGCTGTAGGCTTGATATAATAGGATTTATCATATCCATTCCGTAAAGGATTTCTTATGGCTAAACCGCTCTTCAAAAAAAAGCCTATCGGTTAGCCATAAGAATCCACCTAAATTTTAGGGATATTTTCATATCCATTCGATATGTTATTATCTTAAAAGAAAAGAGGAAAACACCCCTTTCTTGTCATCACTGACCTAGTTTTAATGTTTCAAATAAATCAATTCCATCTGATTGATTACAAATATAAAGCTCTGTCTTTCCTTCTTCAGCCGGAAGTCCTTTTTCCATATATGACATATTCATCCATGAGTCATCTTCTATTAAATTCTTATAGCGCAAGACATTAAAGACGAATGAGGAAAAGTGATTGTCCAAATCCTGAATCCTATTTCCTTTAAAATAATGCACAATCAGAACAAACGATTTTGGGTATCTTGCGACAGGCTCATGTTCTAGCTGCCTGTCCAATTCACCAGTCATAAATCGGCTGTATACTGTCCGGATTGCTTCATAATAACTCCGTTTATTTTCCCGGGTTTTCTTCATATAAGGAAAGTTAAAATTCAATTCCATTTTTGTATAAAAGTCGATATGTTGAGCACTCATTTGAGGCCCTTTCGTTTTTATTTCCTCCATGTCTGTTTGATATTCCGAAGATTTCATTAAAATATCCTCTAAAATAGGCTTAATTTGAAACAATTCTTTTATCGTACCTGCCTGGACCTCATCAATTGACTTAATTAAATCTATTAATTGGTTATACCGATCATTAAGTTGGGAGTAAGTGGTAGCAGGGGGATAGATGGGTAGAGATTCTAGATTGTTAGGATCTCTTTTTGTCCACAAAAAATCGTCATCATCTTTATAAATAGTATCGTTATTCAAAATATTTTCCTCCTTTTTTCACATAAAAAGATCGAGTATTAATCTGATCTCATTAAGTTTGTATTCAGTTTAAATCCCATTACAAAGCATGTAACTGACAAAAAATGAAGAATGAAAAATTTTTTAATTTGTACTTGCTTAGAAAAATTTTGAACTCAGTTTCAATTTAGTTCTTGTAAGCACTACAAAGGGAGGCCATGTTAAAAATATTAACTATAATCTGCGAAAATGAGTTATGTTATCATCATAAAGAAGACTATAGTCATCTTTATAGGATATACTGAAGGGTGTGCTGTAATTGACTAAGGATTTCGCCAATAATTTAAATGTTTTTATGCGGATGAGAATGGAAAGCCGTGAGTCGGATTTGTCTGATGAACTAATTGCCGATGTGGTCAAATCATTCGATGGATTACTACTAAAGAATAAAGCGGCTGAACTTGAGGAGGCGAGGAAACTTGTTGAAGAAGCCTGCAATGAGGCAATGCTAACAGCCTTTAAAGTAGGATTTACGGAGGGAACAGCTTTATCAGGCTTTGCTAGATGACTACCTAAATTAACGAGAATATAGTAAGATCCTTAGAAAATAGTCATTTTCAGTTAGAGTGAAGGGAGTAGACAAAGCATGTTAGGCTGCATATTTTGGTTAGTTTCTTCTTAGTTAAAAGAGGTTACTCAAAAGCTGATTTGAAAAAGAGGGGTTTCCTGCATGAAAAATTAATCGTCTTCTTTAAAGTTGAGCCCATTTTACTTGATGACAGCTCTCACACAGTTTTGTGATTAGTTTTTTTGTTTATAGATTTGATAAAATCCTTTGAAGAAGAATAATACATCTAAACGTCATGCGAAAGACAATTCTAAGGGACGAAGGGGTTTTTTTGAGGTGGCTGACCATCGAGATTTACACTCTAAACTGATTGAAAACGCACGCTTACAAGCTAAGCAAGGATTAGTAAAGACGAACCCAAAAGTCATAACCCCAGAAGAAAGACAAAAACAGATTGAACAAAGGATTAAAAATTTGAGAAGTAAACATTAGAAGCTCCTTTCCGATTAAAATACCCTATTTTATTCGGAGTTTGCTATTAAATAAGCATATCTTCTATGGATAACAAATCACGTATGAAGGTTGATTTTATATAACTGCCTTTGCTTAATTTTATTTATGATAGAAACGGTAAGATGCAGGATAATGAAGAACATAAACATAGATACCGTCAGAATTTTCCCGGCGGATTTCCCTGAGGCTTTGAGTTGAATGTGGTGGTAGGCTCCCTTGTAGAGATGAAACAATTGATGAGATGCGAGATCGGTTCGGCAAATACGTCATTTTCCACAATTATAGTTTGGCAAAAAATGGAAATCTATCTGCATTGGGCCAGATGCATGAGAGGGCACAACGGGAATTCGAATTAATTTCTTACCCCTGCAGCTATATTCAGGGTTAAGAATGGAATACAAATTAAGCTGGCTTTCCATGAAAAAGTACGTATGGAATGAAGTAATCCACTATGGCTTAACTCTCTCTTTATCCGTTAATTAAATCCCCATATACGAATTATTAACACTACTACAGAAGCCTAATTTCAAACCTATGTGGCTTCTTTCCAATAGGTATTCACACAGGTTCTAATCCCTTGACCTAAAGACTATTTTAAACGCAGACATACAGGGAATAATGCAGCTTCCCCAAAGGAAGAGTTTGTAGAACGTTTAGATTTATTAACGTATCCCTTCGCTAGCATAACAGGTATATCGCCAGTGCATAGGATATAATATTAAGTAAACTATTCTCATCAAGACCTAAAGGCACAATGGATTTGGTTCGTTCCGGAATCCTTGATAGTGTTGATTTAAACAAACTACGGGCAGAATATGAATATTTGTTGCCCGATTTAATAGGTAATTCCCTTCAATATGAGACATTAGATGAGGTATTAGAGAAACATGAGCAATTTAAAACGCGAAAGGGTGTGAAGATCATGACAACTGATCGTTCTTTAGTACAACTGGTGGTAAATCAAACTGAATACCTAAGCCGTATGCAGTCTCCAACTTTACAAGCATTATTGGAAAAAGCAAAAGACGATCACCGTGTCAGATTAATCCTTCCATTTTATGCGCGCATGAAATATCCAAATGCCTGGAGACGATTAGTAAAGCATTCTAGATCATTTAAAAAATATAATCGCTTAATGGAAGAATCATTAGGGCGACTTGAAACTTCTTCTGGGCTCTATGCGTCTTTCGCATACCAATTACGTGACAATCTGTTCAGCCGGCACACCAGTGTGAAGAAAACCGATCAATATGATGAAGCTGAAGAAATGAAAAAGATGGTCAAAACTTGGTACAACCGCTTAAATCGGGATGAAGTTAAGTATCAAAGAGCGAAAAGGAAGGCTGAAGCACTACTTAATGGACGTTCCTTTGAGGATTTGCTGAAACCAGTTAAACCAGTTGGACTGGTTAGTGGAACACAAACCAAGTCACCTTATAAAAAAAGCCTAAAAGCACGGAAGAATTTGGTCTTAGCTAAAGCAAAATAAAGTGAAGCCTCAATTATTAAAATTGAGGCTTTTTTTGTTGAAAAGTATAGTTTATAGCACTATCCAAACCTATGTGGTCGGTTTCATTTAGGTTTGGAGGTATGTTTTGTTCTTTTAATTAAACCATCCAAAAAAACGTTTCTTTTTAACTTCAGCTTTCTTGGCTTCTTGCGTGTTTTTAAGTGATTCAAGTAAAAGCTGATCTCGCTTATTGAGCGATTCTTTGATGTAATGCTGCTGTTCATCTAATTTGATCACTAATGCCTGATTGAATTGCTCCTGCCGTTTCAGCCGCTCCAAAATGGTATCTAAATCCTTCCTCATATCATCCGATGAATTTTCTTCCATGGGCTCGGGTTCAATTTTCAGTTCACCCGTAGCAAAGTAATATTCGATCTGCTTGATGGAATAGTTCTGGTCCCTGTTTAATTGGCGGATCAGCATGAGCCTTTCTAATGCTGGCTTATCAAAGTAGTGGTACCCATTTTCCCCTTGAACAGTAGGAATGTATGGCTTCAATTCCCTCAACCAATTTCGGACAACACCAGGACTTTCATTTACATACTTAGCCGCTTCTTTCACCGTTAAGCGCATTTCCTCCAGGTTTTCACTTAGGTTTTCAGCACGTTGATCTTGTGTTTGATTTGCGATTTTAATCATCCTTTCAAGATACGTTTCAACGTATGTTCCTGACAAAAAGCTTAATATGACGCTATTCTAAAGGTGTGTGGCAGTTTTCGATCAGGTTTCCAAGTATGTTGTTCACGTATGTTTTAAGTTCGGTGAATAGAAACAAATGTCCTTTGACTAAATTTGTCGCTATTTATGAGTTTTAACTAGCACAAGAGTTAATACAGAAGAACAGCCACTGTACTGTATTAAGTGCCTTTCTTTCTAACAACGTTGTGTATTAGTACACTTTTACGCAAAATTTTTTATGAGAACCAAACACTTTCCTGACCAATTGATAAAGCTCTAAAGAATGAAGCAGCCTAATCTAATGTAGCTGCTTCATTTTTCTTTTCTAATGCGGGCAAGATTTCAATAAGAACAAATAAAAAACCCAACATCGAATACAACATAAATCCTTCACGCTGCGTCAGTTCAAGCAGCTCTTTTATTTTCATCGCATCCGCCTCCTACAGTAATGATTCTACGAAAGCAGACAAGCTTTCTTTTATCTCGATTCGGAATAATATTTTTGATCATTAATCAGAATAAAAATCTGGTAATGGACAACCCAAAAGCTGGCGACAACCTTTTTATCTCGGGAATTTTGAGAGAATCTTTTCTGGAGGGCTTGTATATATAGGCTTTTTCTTCTAATGCGTTTGCTTATACACTTTTAATTCAGAGGCATATCATGAAGGCATGACTAATATGTAGAGGAGAATGATAAAATTGTATCTTCATTATATGCCTGGAATGCTCCCTTACCCATCATCTATGCCAGTTCAAGGCCAGCAAGTCCCACCAACACAGTACTGGGGTGATAATAATTGGTGGCACCACCCTAATCGTGAATATGCCAATAATTGGTGGCATCGCCCTAATCGCGAACATGCTAACATGTGGCATCACCCTAATCAAGAACATGAGAACATGTGGCATCATCCTAATCAAGAACATGCTAACATGTGGCATCACCCTAATCAAGAACATGCTAACATGTGGCATCACCCTAATCAAGAACATGCTAACATGTGGCATCACCCTAATCAAGAACATGAGAACATGCGGCATCACCCT
>NZ_JANAVL010000014.1:45657-77207 GCF_024213455.1 Domibacillus sp. A3M-37
AACATGCGGCATCACCCTAATCAAGAACATGCTAACATGTGGCATCACCCTAATCAAGAACATGAGAACATGCGGCATCACCCTAATCAAGAACATGAGAACATGTGGCATCACCCTAATCAAGAACATGAGAACATGTGGCATCACCCTAATCAAGAACATGAGAACATCAAATATAAACATGATGAGTACGAGAACAAAATGCATCCTGATTGCGGATGTAATTGAGGCGAATAATTAGGTTTGAAATTCAAAAAAAATCACCAAAATGAATAACGTATACATTTTCATTCGATCCCTTGACAGGATTGATTGTCGGTAATCAATCTTATGTAAACTTTTATTTGAACGGAACCCGTGCCATATCAGCGTTTATCGGCTGTTTCTTGCTTCTTTAAAATTATCAACGGTCCGTTCTGTTTATGCAAGATGACTCTTAAACCGTTGGCACGGATGCATTCTTCTGTGTATATTCGTATGAACTGGCGCTGTTAGTCGTGTGCAGCCAAGTCAAGTAGTGGACAGTTTGCCGCTGCATAAAATCGTGCATAAACGCAGCGTCCAGATTTGACCTTATTGGCGGAAAATGGACGCATTCCTGGCTTTTTTTACGTCCGCGGTCCGACCCTCACTACGCCGATGAAACGAGCCAACTTATTATCTTTTTTCATAAAAAAGATTATGAGTAGTGACAAGTGCTTAGTCCAATACGTTTCTCTATTCATATTTTATAGGGTAAATCAATCAAGAGACATTGATTTGTATAATTGCTTGCTACCTTCCATAAGGAGGTGAATGATATGGGTGGTTATTACGATGGTTATGGCTATGGTCACAGCCACGGCGGTGGTTACGGCGCTTACAGCAATGAATTTGTGCTGATTCTAGTGTTGTTCATTCTTTTAATCATTATTGGTGCTACATTCGCCGGTGGCTATTAATTTAAATGACTGGCGCCATTTCAAGTTCTCAACTGCTTGGAAATGGCGTTTTTACGTGTGCTGCCGGTTTGTATGCGTTAATCTCCGCTGTGATGACATCATTATGCATCGGCTCGCTTGGTCGGCATCCTTAACGATTGTGACCGCACTAAAGCGCTCCAGTTGTACATATATTGGTTAGGCAGTGTCACCCTTGTTTCACTTTCTTTTAATGGGTACCTTTTGAAAGCAGCTGTTCCATCAGGTAGCTGCTTTTTTTGCATGTACCCTTGAGAAAATGGCTGAACAATGAGGTAGCCGCCTTCGACGTTTTTAATACAAAGCCTACGATAAATTAAGCGTATGGAAGCTGGAAGCAACGTGGCCATGTTGACCACATAAAACCTCCGATAACCATTCAAGCGTCCACCGTGCCAGGATCGCTTTTTTTTATAGACGCTTTATGGTTCCACTTCATAGATTCCATGGTCTTTATATTACGCGCAATGACCTACCGAAAGAATAAAACACCTTTTTTATTTAAAAATGAAAAGTAAGGAGATGATAAGACTGTTCAAAAGAAAAAGAACAGGACTGGAGATGTTGCGAATGAAATTTGGAGTGACGTATCAAACATCAAAACGAGTGGGAAGTTTGTATATGCCTGCTGGGCCAGATCGATACGAAATTGTAGAAATAGATGCCAGTATCGGTAAAGCACCGGATGAATTAATAAAAAAAGAAATAGGCGTTAAAGTAGAAAGGAATCCTGAAAGTATTTATATATACGCAATCGAGATGGTACAACTTTAGAGCTAAATAAGGTGTACATAACAGTTTTTATACAGCTACACCAGCACTTGATCATTATCGAGATGTGAGGGTTTCCCGAAGGACTTTTCTTTTTAATTTTAAATATCTAAATGCAATTAATATTACGTCAGCTTAATATCATCGTTAAACACCGGTACATCAATGTTTCTTTAATATCAGCAATTTATCATTTATTCATTTTGTATACATCAGCATTAAATCAACATTTTTCAGCCTGTTTCCTTTTCGATTGGTACAGTTTTTGTGCATCATACATTTCTCTTTTTAGCGGATGGATTGTCAGGTTCAATCAGGAATCCAGGGTAACAACTACCATTGAATGTAGCGATCAATCGATGTAATCTATAAATACAAGCTGCATTGTACGTCACGATCTAAAGTTTTAACCTTTAAGCTGGAACAGGGAGTTTTAAATTGAGTCCGGAATGACACGCCTCGTTCGTTTTTTGACCAATGAGGACAGGCAGGATGGTTTCTGCGAACACCCACTTTTAGGAGTGGTGGTTTAAAACTTTCTCCTATTCAACGGCAAAAGCGGCTTATACTATTCACTTTAATCCAGACCAGTTTCCTTCGGGAAGCTGGTCTTTTGTGTATTTATTGGTTACACCAACATTCTCACATCGGTCGAAAATTAAGCACATCTCTTTTAGGACCTCCGAAAGTGCTGGATGAGCCAGCGGACGGCCTGCACCTGTATAAACGAGTCAACTTATTATTCTATTTCACAAAAAAAGATTACTAGTGGAGACAAACGCTTAATCCAATATATTTTTCTATTCATATCCTATAGAATAGGTCAATTAAAAGACATTGATTTATATAGTTGCTTCACTACCTGTTTGTTAAGGAGGTGGAAAATTAATGAGTGCAGTAGCAGGATATGGTGGCGGCGGATACGGCCGCGGCTTTGCATTAGTGGTCGTTCTGTTCATTCTTTTGATTATCATTGGAGCATCGTTTGCTGGTCGTGGAGGTTATTGCTAATGTTCTCTTCACGGATCAGGCATCATTTTTCAAAAAGGTGATGCCTTTATTTATCAGAACAGGAGGTGTTTTTCATGCGTTGTCCGAGACCGATAGTCTGCCCACCGCGATGTGTGTACCATGATTCCTACATTCCCCGTGAGGTTCCTTATATTCATCCGATTGTACACGTTAACCGGCAGCATATTGTCAATGTTCCGCGGCATATTTACCAGCCCATTACAAGAAATGTCGTCATCGACCCGGGCTATCCACGCGGATGTGGCCGTCCTTACTAATGATAGAGGAATGACACTCCCACTTTTTACACGACTGTCTTCACTGCAGTCGATTTTTTACGTTAGAAAACCACTGTACTTGATTCTTTATATTTTACTAATAAATAGGAAGGCACTTTCGTGGCTCTGTGTCAGCATTTGCCCTTTCAGGTTTCTGATGCGGATACATACGGTGCCTCATCGGTTAATTTTCACTCCACGAATTCCAAGTAGCCGTTGTGGTTTTAAAATAAAGTTGCGATGTTTATAAAAAAGTCGTATCGTTTTGAAGAAAGTTGAACCGAATTGGGAGGATACGTTATGCCTGTTATTAGCGTGAAATTGACAAAAGGAAGAACCAGTGAGCAAAAACAACAATTTATTTGTAAAAGGTAGTTATTCTGCTTAAGGGTAATTGCCTTTTTTATTGTTAAGAAGTTGTAGGTGTAGTTTTATAAAATAGATTGATTATTTGGAACAAAATTCGATTATTTAAAATAAAGATTGATTAAAAATCCTGTGTTAATTTTTCTACGCAGGATTTTTTCTTATTCCACAATCGGGCCAGATTGTGGAGTTGCTGTACTTCTAAAGCAATAAACGTAACAAAAACAACTTAATGTAAGGGCTTGAGCGTCGGGTTGATAAAGAATTGATACATAATTTTTGGAAGGTAAAACAAACTAGAATTAAATGATTCACTAAAGAATGAGTTTTTAACTTGGGAATGGTGGATATTAGTCTGTTTTTTAGTTGTACCTTGGGTTACATGGGCTAAACTCGTTAAAAGAGACATTATTTTAGAACTTTTGTTGTTTGGTACTATAACAGCAACCTTATTTGATGGAGTTGGTTTACAATATAGATTTTGGGATTATCCCATTGCATTCCTACCTATTATTCCCAGGGCCTTTCCTTTAGATTTTTCAATGATACCTGTGGCTTATATGTTGTTATATCAATACTAAAACCAGCCTATTATCTCAAGCTCAAGATCTTACAACTACGTAAAATTTATATTGGAGGAAAAAACTTTGGAAGAAGTTAATATTGGTTTACTGACGATCAAAACCCTCGTAGGTTTTGTCACCTTATTTTTTATCATTATCGTAACAGGAAGAACATCCATTTATCAGTTAACCCCGTTTCACTTAGTTTTTGTGTTAGTACTTGGAGATTTTTTAGGGAATACCATTTATGAAGATAAGGTAAGGATTTTTCATTTTTTATATGCCATCGGATTGTGGACGTTTCTTATGTTGGGAATAGAGTTTTTGACTCTAAAAAATAAATCGACACGTTCTCTCTTATTAGGCGATCCTAACATCATCATTCGGGATGGAGTCATGGACCGAAAGTTACTTAAGAAAAACAAATTAGATGTAAATCAAGTATTGAGTATACTCCGTCAAAATAATGTTTTTTCAGTTAGGGAAGTCAAATACGGTATATTGGAATCTAATGGACAAATAAGCATATTATTACAATCAAAGTATCAAAAACCAGAAAAGCAAGATCTCAATCTTCCAGAAAGTCCAGTAAACCTCCCAACATCGTTAATTATAGATGGGGAAATTTTATGGGATAATTTACATGAACTCGGATTTGATCAACAGTGGTTAGATAACCAATTAACTATCAATGGATATGATAATGTAAAGCCTATACTCTACGCAGATTGGCGTGAGAGCGAAGGCATACATATAAGTCCCCAATAAAATTTTGTTAGGATAGGTGCATATCAATATTCTTGGTGAATATAATGTGGATTTAAAAAAGATTCACTGTTTAAACAAAATTGAACCGTTTAGCATAGAATGGGTTTTAAGGATTTATCTGATAGGGTGTTTGTTACTCTTGAGTCTTCCATAATCGGGCGCGATTATTGAGTAACACAATTAGGAAATAATCAAACTTTTTTATAAAATCGAAGCTTTGATCTACTGATAAAGAATCCATCTTGATCAATCTTTTTTCAAAATGGATTCTTTTAAATTATCGTAAAATGCCGGTTTGTGAGATCTTTTTGATCAAACTTTATTTCAAAGCAACAGTAGGGCAGCAGAACTGCTAATTAATTTCATTATCCGCAATGGAATGATAATTTTAAAATGTGAATTTTAATTTTATCTTGCGCACTTTTTATCTTTAATTTGCGCATTAGGCTATAAAGGACCCATGATTATTTTGTTGGCAATCATGATCCTCTTTCTGGTTTATTCAATTAGTGTTCGATAATAGACCGAAACTATTTAATAAATAAAGGCAGTTACTCGCCCCAATGGAACCGAAAACCGTCCATAAAAAAAGGGGGCCTTATGAGGTGACTGCTTTGCTAGTTATTGGAGGTTTCACATGTCAGGACAACCACTTGTTAAATTTATCATATACTTTATATTAAAAACGTCGAAGGTAGCTACCTTAGCGTGTAGCTATTTTTTCAACGGTATATTCATCACTAACGTCAGTATATGTGCGAATGGCTTGGTTTAGTCTTTTCTAGCTCCGAATGGCAAAAGACATTGACTTCCTGCTCAAAAGATCAAGAAGTTGCCGGAAATGAAATGCCTGCATAAAAAGCCGTGGACGTAGAGGAAATATATAAGAAAATCAAAAAAGTGACCTTTAAGCGGCGCCCACTTAATTTAGGTATCCGAAGGTTGAGGGGGTATTAATATCACAGTCTGACCTATTGCATGTAACCATATTGGAAACGTGAAAAAGCAGCTATCTGGTACGATAGCTGCTTTTCAAACAGTATTGATTATTAGAAAATGAAACAAGATTGCCGCTGCATTAAATGCCGACATAAACGTAATCACGGCGAAAATCAATGCATACGAGTAAGTGGCAGACGCAGAAGCACAACCGAATCGCCATTTTTAAGTAATTGAGAACTCCTGAAGGAAGTCGCTAAAATGGCGTCTGATGGAAGAGTAATATTGATGTCGGATCATTTAAATTACCATCCGCCAGCAATTGTAGCACCAACAATGACTAAGAGAATAAACATCACTACAATAAACGCAAAGCCGCCGACACCGCCACCACTAGCATAGCTACCCATATCATTTCGCCTCCTTTACAAAAAAGTAGTGAATTAATTATATAAATCAATGTCTAGTAATTGACCTATATACTATAAGATATGAACAGAAAAGCGCATTGGATTAAGCACTTGCCCTACTGATCATCTTTTTTTATGAAAGAGGGTAATAAGTTGTCTTGTTTCACCTGTACTGGAGTCCTGGTGAACGGCAGGCAGGGATCGAAAACTGAAGGGGTGCCGAAAACCTCCGATTCCAGCGATTACTAGAGGCTTACGCCGTTTCAATACACATGGTAGTGTATAAACTAAATTAAGGGTAGCGTGACCCTACCCTTACTACCTCCATTAGGCTCAGGATCACATTCTTACATTTACTACATCTGTCATTCGGCGGGTGTAGTTTTTGCGTATGGATCCATAAAAACTCCTTAGCGATTCTTAAAAATTAATGTAATTGCTACCTGTACTACCTTATGTACTTCAATACTCGTCTTTTTTAAACATGAGAATGTTGGGTTCAAAAGGGACGTTTTTTGTTATCTAAGGGAAATTTGTTATGATGTCGAGACTTTACCCAACTCTTTTTTATCTTTTATTTGATTAAAATAAATTTGTCAATTGATATTTAGTTAAGAGACCTCCAATTTTCAAATCACCATTGCAATGATTACAATAAAAAGAATTTTTATATCCACATGTTGAAGGGGAAAAATGAAAAGAATGATTAAAATAGATAAATCCTTGAAAAATTGTTTTATTGTTATTGTCTGTCTCCCACGATCTTTGTGAGCTGTTTTCTTCTAAATTAATATTCCAAGTAGACTCAAGCAAAGTCTGTTATGGCCAATGAGTAAAGTAATTGCCTTCTAAGGGGGCTTGTAAGATTAGAATTTAACGAAAACGTAAGAATGCTAAGTAAAGTCATTGATCGGAATTTATACGAAGAAGCTGTGAATATTCTTTCCGGTACGATGAACAGGACAACAATTTTTAACTTTTCGGTTTCTTAGTGAATATACCTTAATCAATTCTTTTAATCTTTTCATATAATAAATGTAAACAATTATACGAGGCATGCATTTAGTTACATTAAATGTAAAAAACATACTGAGGATTGAAGAAAAATTTATAAAAGAAAGGAGGTGAGCAAGTATGCCATTTTATCCTCCAAACCCCGGTCAAAGACAATTCTATCCTTATTCAAGATCGTTTGGACGGCCATCAAATCCCGGTCCATTTCAGCCTTATCCAAGATTGTTTGGACGGCCATCAAATCCCAGTCCATTTCAGCCTTATTCAGGATCACCTAGACCTTATCCTAGACAAGGATATCAGGGCTTTGGACCAAGTTACCAAAATCAAGGATTGTTCGCACAAAGTAGAAACCCTGTGTCTCCTCAAGGCCAGAAAAGCCTTTTTACGTGGGGCAATTTAAATCAAGCGATGATTCATGCAGGGAATGTATCCAGCGGGCTTAGTTCAATAAGACAAATGGGTTCTCTTTTTAATATCCTACGTTAGGGACATTCCGTTTTTTCTCAAAATAAAGACAATTTTTCTTTTATAGATGTAAATTGAATGTAGGATTAGCAAGTATATAAATAGAACATCGTAAGATAAGTTATGGGAAAAGGGATTTCTCAGAAGGCCCTTTTCTTTTTAAAAAGGGGAAACAAATGGATGTTATTTATAGTGTATTACCATTATATCTCTGTGTCATAAAAACAAGATACTGTTCTTGAACAGTCTTATGTAAACAAGGCTGGTGTTTTTATTCCTGCAACATTCTAAATTAATTGTGAAGCTATAAGAATTAACAATACAAGTTCCTCGAGAAACCAAACAGGGTTTAACCCCAAAAAAGACGGGCTTTTTTATTTTGAAGAGCTACACTTTAAAACGATGCTTGAATATGCTAGGTAATAATGAAAATTAATGCTTGAAAAGAGGTATATGATGATTCAACTATCGGGTAGGCCCTTTCAACAAAGTGACATGTGGCCGTCTGGCAGCATTGAAAGAATAATCATTGAACGGATGAATGAAGATACAGCCGTCTACTCGTATCAATCCATGGATGAATTATCATTTGAGCTCAAGTTACGAAAAAACATCATAGCAAGCGCAAGAGCCATGAATCAAAGCCATGTTCGGTTTGCAGACTTTGCGAATTCTCGCTGCAACCCTCAATACTGGAATTTGATGCGTACCGGCGGATTCCTGCTGCGACAGGGTGTCAAACCATCAGACGCCATTCGAGACATCTACCTAAACAGTTCACAGTATGCGTTTGAATGTGCAGTGGCAAAGGTCATTATTTATTATCATGCGGTCCTAAACCTAATAGGGGAATCCTTATTTAATCAATTATTTCAAAATATCTATTTATACAGCTGGCACGCGGATCCTGACCTCGGAGTAAGAGCAGCTTATACAAGGCATTTTTTACCTGGGGATGTCGTCTATTTTAATAATCCGGACTTCGATCCGAAGACCCCTTATTGGCGAGGAGAAAACGCTGTTGTTCTAGGGGGTGGCACGTATTTCGGGCATGGGCTAGGAATAAAGACAGCTGAACAAATGATTCATGCGCTGAACCAAACGAGAAGGCCGGGGTCAAATCAGCCAGCCTATCTGACAAATGTAGTGACAAGGCCATCTTTCAAGCATTTAGCGAAACTTTCGATGTCACAGTCCGTTTATTCGATTCATAAACCTCAGCATATGGTTGTCCAGCATAATGAAAGCTCGATTCCATTTGATCGGTATGTGTCCTATTTTTAATCATCAGCTTAAACGCATCGGGTGAACATAAAATTCAATCAAAGTACTGCTGAAAACGTTAATTTATCGATAAATAAAAGAACTTGTTTTGAAAAAAGATGGACGAAAACAAGACGATCCCCCTATATTCCGGAAAAAGAGGCTGCAAACACCGAGGGCACTGAAAAAGTCTATTTAGTAATAATTAAGCCAGGCATTCGATAATGAAACCGTCGAGTGCCTGACTCTGTTGTTTATAATGAACTCAATACATACAGGTGGTGTCCCCGATGATATCAAACTCGGTTAAATAGACAGGAAAGTTTTGAATACGTATTTATTCTTGTACTGTTAGGACTCCACATATACAACTCTATATACACCGCTAACATAAGCAGAAAAGCCGAGATTTTTTCTCGGCTTTTTTTAATGAATAAAAAATAGTATACCCTGCTCTGAGGGCACTGAAAAACTTGTGTTTTTAAATTTCCCCCTATTTTCTTTTATACTTTTATTTGTTTTCCTCCTTAATTAAAGTTTGGAATTCTTTCCACTTCAATTCTCCAGCCCTTTTTTCAAGATCAACCATCTTAACCTACTGAGACCCGTTTCTCGTACAGCGTCCTTTTTGATTTATTTTCTTGTGTTCTTTGATGAAAAATAGAGCAATTGGGTTATATACCGGTGGCTTTTATAAAGCGATTCACCTTTTTAGTGAGGAGATGGAAAAAAAGGCCGGATAGGTTAACTAACCTTTTCAATTGTTGTTTTCATGGAGGTTCTTCTTGCAAAATCTGCTCAATCCGTGGTGAAAGATTTTCAATAATGTTTTGTTGAGCAGTATCCTGATAAAGTGTTTTTGACCATTGATTTTCAGGACTAAAAACAAATATTTCAAAGCTTGCCTGGACCGTTTTTAATTTTTTCCTTTGCAGGGGTTTCTGAAATGATCAATCTACGTTTGGGGTTTAAAACAAGCAAGTTTTTTCCCTCTTTAGCATTTACCTCATACCGTATATTTTATTGGAGAAAAGTTTTATACTTAAATATTAGTAATTTTGATTTTAGTAAACTTTTGTCTACTACAATAATTTAGTTTCTGCATAAATTATTAAATATAACCTGTAAATAAAATAAAAAGGAGGATGTTTATGCCTATTTCAAATATATACAATCTTTGTTGTAAACATTTTGGAAAAACGGTTAGAATCAATTGTCGCGATGGCAGGGTTTATACAGGAAGAATCAGTAGAGTGACAAGAGATCACGTTTGGATTCATCCTACTTCAGGCTTAGCAGGATTTGGTTACGGGTTTTATCGAGGAGGATTTGGGATTCCGATCGCTCTTGCTGCAGTTGGTGGTTTTGCTTTAGGATCAGCGTTCTTCTGGTAAAGATAAATCCATTAATGTAAATAAATATTCTTTCCCGTTTTTCGTTTTTTTGTGCATGGAAGTGTGGAAGATTCACAAGTTCTTTGATGAACTGGGTATGCAAGTGGCAGGTCTCCTTCGTGTTTGTCTCGACAACGTTCACGATAAACGACCTGCCACTTGTTTTCATTTATTTTGCTTGTCAACTACATCTCATGGTGAAGAACCCATAAAATGAATAATTATTTGTATAGATATACTCATGCGGAAAGCCGGTTTTTATTATATTGACTAGTAGATCATGCTTTCGTCCTGATACCATTTAAATTCAAGAAGGTTGTTGGATGGGTCACGCAGAAAAAAAGTAATATGTTCTTCTTGTTTTCCCTCAAATCGTACCATCGGTCTTTGAAAAAAAGGTAAGTCTTGCTTAACTGCAAATTGCAGTAATTCATCGAATTCTTTTCGGTTTACGAATGTCATTCCAAAATGCCGGGGATATATTTTCGGTGATGTATCCACACTTTCAGGGCTTAAATGGCAGACGACTTGATCTCCAAAAAAATCAAAGGTAACGCGGTCAGAGTATCTTCTCGCTAGCTTACATCCCAGTTTCTCATAAAAATTTGCCGTTTCGTCCAGGTTCTTGCAAGGAATGGCAAGATGGAACACTTTGTTTACCTCTCTCATTTTATACTCCTCACTTAGTTCATACTCTTCCTTCATGTAAAAAGTGTAAGGTATGAACCCGATCCTCAATGTTTCCGTCGGAATAGGGACCGGGATAGAAACATTAGCCAGATTGACATTCGATCCAGTTATGTTGATAAAAATCGTTTGCATTTTTTTGTGGCCGCTTCAAAAATGATTTTTGTAAATCAACCTCGCTTTCATAACTTTGTCAATCATTTTAGTCTCATCTCTCCATTTTCCCCGCAACCTTTATTCGTTCCGTTTCCTGTGGCTCCTGTCATCACCTTAAAGAAGCCCATATGGATAAACATACCATGATTCATCTTCAATATATGTTTTCCAAATCTCAGTTAATAATAGATTCCCACTTTTATTAAACAATTAAGTGCTAATCCTATACCATTTTTGTTACATATAATTGCTCAGTTAGCCATCTATGCAGCGCAAGTACTTCAACACCAATTATGGGAGGAAACTGCAGGGGAATGGAAAAATAAAAGCAGGGAGATCTTAACAGCAGTATGAAATTACTTATAGAAGTGCGAAATAGGCATAAAATCTAACCTCACCTAACTTATTAAATTTCAATTATAGATGATACCCAGTACACTTTTACCGGGTCTGCATAGGTTATAAAGGTAAACAAATGAAAGGGGAGAAGGAGTTTAATGGAATCTGATAAACAAAACCTTCCAAGCCGGCCCGATGGGTCCCTCAACAATTTTATAAATGCGTTTGATTCTTTTTTCAATGAGCCGTTCCGGCAGTTCGACGACTTTCGTAATCGAGGTTCATTTTCGGTTGATTTGCATGAAACAGAAATGGATTTCGTGGTTGAAGCAAAACTTCCAGGCTACAAAAAAGAACAGATTCAAGTGGAAATGCTAAGGAATGATCGGTTGAGGATTCACGTAGAAAACTCGGAAACAACAGAAGTAAGAAAGGATGAAAATATACGTTATTATACAAAAAGACCGTTGGATAAAATAGAAAAAATTGTACAATTGCCATTTCCTGTCCTGGAAGATGCCCCCAACGCAACTTATCAGGATGGATTATTAAGGATTGTTCTAAAAAAAGGAAAGAGACGGTTTATTAAAATCGACTGAATTGGTTAGAAAAATAAGAGTTGTCTACAAGCTGAAAAGAGGCCGAGACTTTACCGGCCTTTTTTCTCTTTTATGTGATTAAAATCAGTTTCTCGCCTAATATGTATTGAATAAGCATTGACTCTTCGGCTCGTGGCTGCCTCCCCTGTCATTAGAAATAACAGAACATCAGGCAAAACGGGATCTCCACATGATTTGAGTCAAAGAGAACATTTCCGGTCTCTTTCGAAGCGAAAAAGGCACACAGGATTTCATGACGATCCGTTCCTTTTTATCAGCCGTGCGTAAGCAAAGCCGGCCACTATTGAATGCTTTAAAGGAGGTGGTAGAAGGAACGTCTATTCTAAGCTGACTGGCTGCGCCAAAAAGCGAGGCCTATTTGACATGGTCTGAGTAGTTACCACGCGTGATTTTTTTATGAATTTTGCTGCTTGCCCCGTAAAAGTAGATGAAACCAAACTAACTGTATTAAAGACGCAATAATTATGCCGACTACAGTATCTGTCATTCTGTCTCTAGCATAATGTTTTGTTTGGTGTTCAAATACAAAGACAAATAATATGGTGAGGGCCACTTGATGAAGGACAACCTTTTTAAAGTGCAGCCACTTTGTAATAAAACATCCTATAAGAATCAATAGCCCTAAGCTCCACCCATTTACACTCATATGGCTTCCGATTAACACAGTGAAGAAA
The DNA here is from genome assembly GCF_024213455.1 of Domibacillus sp. A3M-37. NCBI lineage: Bacteria > Bacillati > Bacillota > Bacilli > Caryophanales > Bacillaceae > Domibacillus > Domibacillus sp. A3M-37. Next base: position 58,338 of record NZ_JANAVL010000014.1, read on the forward strand.
ATACCAATTATCGTTCCAATTATACGCTGTATGGATATCTGAACCGTTTTGTGAAATGTAGATTGCAGACACAGGATAACCGATATTGGAGCTAAGTAGGGATGATCGGAACCCAACAATTTTGCTAATTCCCATGACAAAGTAGATCCTATGGCCATTTTCCATATTAGAAAGGTTAAGCTCCGTTCGTAAAAGTACACTTTTACGCGAAGTTCATTTGAATGATAAACACTTTATTGTCAGATTAGTTAGGGGAATTTTTATTTTATATTAAATGTTTATATATACAGATAATGCAACAATTACTACAATAAAGCCCGCAAACGATTCACTCTTTTGGATTTACCTCTCCTGTGGTCTAATTTTTGCTATATGTGTCCAAATAATGAATTTCCCCATCATTTTTTAAAATATAAAACTAAAATAAAGACTAAAACGTCCTACTGTACACTTACTTCAAGATATAATAAAACTAAGTAAGGTTTAAATCATTAATAAGGAGGCGTTTAAATTGGGAAGGCGTTATTGCGTATTGGCCAAGTGGCGAAATTAAGCGGTTTATCTTCACGTACAATTGATTACTATACACAGTGCGGACTTCTGCCGGTTGAGCGTTCTTCTGCTAATTACCGTCTCTATCCAGAAAGTGTGCTGCAGACATTAGAGAGAATAAAGTTCTTAAAAAAACAGAGAATGTCGATTGCGGAGATTGAGCAAGTGCTCCATGAACCTGCAGACAAGGAATTAGATCCGATTATGCATGATGTGCAGGATGAAATGGAATGTCTGCAAAAAAAACTCACATCACTTGAAGAAAAATTAAAGGATGCGCCTAAAGAAGAAAAAGAGCGCGTGCATAAAATTTTAGAGCAGAAAATGATGGATATTATGAAACTATTAACCATGCTATGACAATACCTGGAGGTGAATCCCTCATAAGAGGGAAATAATTGGACATTATTACAACCATAAATTTGTTTTTGCTTGTACTTTTGCTCGGGCTGACGGCTTTCTTCGTTGGTTCAGAGTTTGCGGTGGTCAAGCTGCGTATGTCGCGCATTGACCAGCTGATTGCAGAAGGAAACCAAAAAGCCGTACTGGCCAAAAAAGTAGCTGGCGACCTGGATTACTATTTATCGGCATGTCAGCTTGGCATCACTGTGACAGCACTCGGGCTTGGTGCGCTCGGAAAGCCGGCAGTGGAGAGCCTGCTGTATCCGGTATTTAACTATTTTAATGTCTCAGATGCTGCGGCATCCGCATCTTCTTACGCAATTGCGTTTATCTTGGTGACGTTTCTTCACGTTGTAGTGGGCGAAATGGCACCGAAAACACTGGCGATCCAGTTTTCTGAGAAGGTAACGCTTCTTCTAGCCCCATGGCTGTACCGGTTCGGCAAAATTATGTTCCCACTCATTTGGGCATTAAACGGAACATCACGTGTGCTTCTCCGCTCATTTGGTGTAAAGCCGGCAGGACATGGTGAATCATACTCTGAAGATGAATTACGTATCATTATGGCGCAAAGCTTTCAGGGTGGCGAGATCAACCGGTCGGAGCTTTCGTATATGGAAAACGTCTTTACATTTGACGAGCGTGTGGCAAAAGACATTATGGTGCCAAGAACAGCGTTTATAGCGCTTGATAAAGAAATGCAGTATAGCGATATTGTTCAGGTACTGGCTGAACATAACTATACACGCTACCCTGTGACAGAAGATGGCGATAAAGACCGCATTATTGGTGTTGTTAATGTGAAGAAAATGCTGACGCATATCGCAGCGGGCCGTGAGCGCAAGCTGGAAGAGTTTGTGCGGGACCTTCCATTGGTTCACGAAGTAACAAGCCTTCAAAATGCGCTTTTAAAAATGCAGAGTGCCCGTGTTCACATGGCACTGGTCATTGACGAATACGGCGGAACGGCCGGTATCATCACAATGGAAGACATTCTGGAAGAGCTCGTTGGCGAGATTCGCGATGAATTTGATACAGACGAAGTGGCAGACATTGTGAAAAAAGGCGAAAATCAATATGTGATTAACAGCCTTGTTCTTTTAGAGGAATTAGAAGACCGGTTTGGGATTGAATTTGAAGGAAGCGAAGACGTCGACACGATCGGTGGCTGGATCCAGTTTAAAAAGATGGAAAGTGTCCAAGTCGGGGATACCATTGAGCAGGGCAGCAATATCTGGACGGTCACTGAAATGGATCACTACCAAATTAAACAGGTGCTCCTGGAACGCGTGAAAGTCGAAGAAGAGGAAAACGAGTAATAATTGGATAACACGAATATTTTTGGAGGTGAATCCCTCAAGAGAGGGAAATAATTGGACAGTATAATATTATTAAACTTGTTTTTAGTGGCATTAATGATTGCACTGACGGCTTTCTTCGTAGGCGCTGAATTTGCAATCCTGAAAGTGCGTATGTCCAGAATTGACCAGCTGATTGCAGAAGGAAACAAAAAAGCAGTACTGGCCAAGAAAGTAGCCCACGATTTGGATTACTACTTGTCTGCCTGCCAGCTTGGTATTACGATTACCGCGCTTATCCTGGGTGCGCTCGGGGAGCCGACGGTTGAGAAGATCCTTCACCCCGTCTTTGAAAGCATGGAGTTATCGGATACGATGGCGACTGTCCTTTCATACGCCATTGCTTTATCACTCGTAACATTTTTACACGTGGTGCTTGGAGAACTGGCTCCGAAAACGCTGGCTATTCAATTTGCGGAAAGAATGACACTGTTACTGGCGCCTCCGCTTTATTGGTTCGGTAAAATTATGTCTCCATTTATCTGGGCATTAAACGGTGCAGCGCGCATTTTCCTCCGTATGTTTGGTGTAGAGCCAGCAGGACATGATGAAGTTCACTCTGAGGAAGAATTGAAACTCATCATGCACCAAAGTTTTGAGAGCGGTGAAATTAACCAGACAGAATTAAATTACTTGGAAAACATCTTTGCCTTTGATGAACGCATGATTAAGGACATTATGATTCCGAGAAAACAGATCGTCACCCTTGAAAAAGATATTTCGTTTGAAGACATGATTGCCGTTTTTGATGAAAACGATTATACACGCTATCCTGTCACAGAAGCACATGACAAAGACCAGGTAATTGGCTTTTTGAACACAAAAGAAATGTTAACGCATATTGCAGCGGGCAACGACCGTGAAATGGAGCGTTTTATACATGACATGCCGCGCTTCCATGAAGCCACGCCGATTCAGGCTGTTCTTTTAAAAATGCAGCAGAGCCGGACACACATGGCCATCGTAACGGATGAGTATGGCGGCACAGCGGGTGTTGTGACCATGGAAGACATCCTGGAAGAAATTGTTGGCGAGATCCGGGACGAGTATGATACCGACGAGCTGCCAGATATCCAGTTGAAAAGCGACTCGGAATATGTGGTGAATGGGCGTGTCATGCTGACCGATTTAGAAGAGAGATTCAATTTGGATTTTCCAGACAGTGAAGACCTGGATACAATAGGCGGCTGGATTCAGACACAAAGCGACAAGGTCCCTGAAGAAGGAGATACCATTGAGCTTCAATCACACCTTTGGACGGTAATAGAAATGGAAAGTTACCAGGTCAAAAGAGTTGAACTTCAGCTAAATACAGTATCAAATTCCTAATAAACAAAGCATGATTCTGTTTTAGAATCATGCTTTTTGAATACCATTCCTTATTTTTTGTAAACATCGCTATCTAAATCAAAGACTTTTGTAGATTATTCCTTATATGGAATACAGTGTGCATTTTATTTTGTGAAACATTTTACTTACATTGTCGTATATAGTTGTATAGTACAGGTTTTATTATTGATAATGTCTCCTAATCAGGAGAAAGTTTATGAAAAACCAGGAGGGTCTTTAGTGTTTAAACGTATTTCCTTATTTATTTTTGTGAACATTTTAGTATTAGTCACCGTTACAACGATCACCACGCTGCTTGGTGTAGAAAGTTATATTGGCGGCGGTGGATATGGTTCCTTGCTTGCCTTTAGTGTCATCGCAGGTTTTAGCGGCTCCATTATTTCATTGTTAATGTCCCGCATGATGGCGAAATGGTTGATGGGCGTCCAATTGATTGATGAACTTGCTCCTCATGGTGACTATGAACGATTTGTATTAGAAGAAACATACCGGTTAGCACGCGTAGCCGGTTTGAAAGTGATGCCGCAAGTCGGCATTTATCATTCACAAGAAGTGAACGCTTTTGCTACTGGGCCAAGCAAAAAGCGTGCATTAGTAGCGGTTTCAAGCGGTATGTTAGAAAGAATGGATCATCATGCCATTAGTGGGGTTATCGCACATGAAATAGCACACATCAAGAATGGTGATATGGTGACCACAACTTTGTTGCAGGGCGTCATTAACACCTTCGTTATTTTCTTCTCCCGTATTGCTTCAAAGATCGTTTCGGGTTTTGTAAGAGAAGACATGGCTCAAATTGTTTATTTTGTATCTTCGATTATTTTCGAGATTCTATTCAGCATTTTAAGCAGTCCGATTATCTTTTGGCATTCAAGAAAACGTGAATTTAAAGCGGACAAGCTAGCTGCCGAGCTGGGTGGAAAGGGAAATATGATCCACGCATTAGAATCACTAAGACAGACTGTCAGCCTGGTTGATGACAGCCAAAAGTCTATCGCGGCTTTTAAAATTAGTGGGAATGAAAAATTTTCCAGACTATTTTCTACCCACCCGCCGCTAGAAGAGCGCATTGAACATTTGAAATCACTTTAACAAAAAAAGATTTCCTGCATTTAAATGATGCAGGAAATCTTTTTTATTTATGCAGCTATTCATTCATACAGGCAAGATTAAGGAGATGATGAAGAAAGGTATACTTTTGATAAATACTTCCTCCTATCCTTAAAAGCGCCTTCCTTGCAGTAAGAGCTTCCAGTTATAGCGGTGATTTATTTTGTTTTTAAGAGCTTGGAAATACTCTTTGAACAGTATCACTAAACTCTTCAAAGAATCCTTCCACGGGCTCGCCAGCCTCAATCCGATCTGCATACTCCTTCATTTGTTTGCTGAAATCTGGATCTGCAGAAACATATACTTTTTCAACTGAAGTGTCTGCTTCCTTTACTTTTTCTTCAATTTTATTTTTTAAGTCATCACTAACATTCGTTCCGTTTTGTAGATCAACGGCTGTATAAGCACGATGATCGGTTAGAAGCACTGCCGCATCCTTTACTTCTTCAATTTCCTCTACCTTGTCCGCTGCCTTATCAGCTACGTCTAAATCGGCGTCATTGTTTTGGTTATCGTCCGTTATATCATTGTCTGTATTTTGATCATTTGTAGCTGTGTTTTCCGCTGCGGTATTATCTTTTTGGTCTTCGGCGTTATCATCATTGCCCATACAAGCAGTGAGTAAAAACATAGCCATAAAAGCTGAGGCGTAAATCGATATTTTTTTCATTCATAATCCTCCTATATCGTTATATAGGGTAGAATCTCCAATAAACCAATTGATATTCCACATGGACAATAAAAGAAATAGCCATTGTTTAAACAATGGCTGTTTTATTCAGTTTGTTTCACAGCGGATACCAAACTGGTTGTGATTCCTACACATATGACAGCAAGGCATGATAATAAAAGAGAGCCATTTGACATGATAATGCTTCCAGTGAAAACGATCATAAAGTCAAAGATAAAAATGATCATACCTGGATTTAACTTTCTGCGTCTGGCAAACATAAGGGCAAGAAGGTCAGTTCCTCCAACGCTTATATTAGACCAAAGCATGCTTCCGATTCCAAGGCCTACAGTGATACCCCCTAGAATGGCAAATACGAAGGGAATATGATATTGTTCACCAATCGAATGCAAGGGATAAAGCAAATCAATCATAAATGAAGAAAAAAGCATGCCGTGGAGGCTGTTATAAAAAAAGGAACGATTATAGAACCAGGAATAAATAAAAATAGGTGTATTTACCATAATGATAACTAGTCCCACTTGTATGCCGGTTACATAGTGGGAAACAAGCCCAATACCGATGGTTCCGCCATCCAGCAGCTCGGAGGGAACAAGAAAGACATTGACACCTATAGCAATTAAAAAGCTGCCGATTAATATGGAAAATAATTTATTCAGAAAGGCCATGTACCTCTTCTCCCTAAAGTTAGATTTTAGGTTATATGAGGTTTATATGTGATAAATGATGAAAACATTTCACTGTGGAACAGAAGTTTAAAATCAAAGTTCTTAAACATCTCAACTATAAAAAAGGAAAATGGCAAGTATGAAAGATATAAGCTATTTTAATAAAAGATAATTTGTAATACCTTGTTTTATCAGAATGAACCTGTTAGGTGGAACAAGAATAAGCTAAATTAGCTAACGAAAAGGAGAGATTCATTTTGCTTAATCAGACTGGAAGCAGTTTAAATATCTACCATATTTCTAAGCTTTCTCACTATACAGGAGATTTACTTCTAAATGTAGGAAATACCATGACAAATATTGGTCAGAATATCGAGTTAGAAAAAGTAATCAAAGAAAACACAGAAAACGGTAATCGGTTGCCAGATACTCTGCAGCACATTGGAAGCTTGTCTATTGCTTTAGGGGAATTGGTGATGACAGTGAACAAAACGTTTGGTGTAGATAGAACTAAATACTAATGAATACAGAAAAAGATCGATAATGTTTTTAAAGTAGATTCTCTTCAATGATTTCAGCTAAGGTGGAAGACCACTTTCCACGGCAGCCGCAGTTTTTGCGCGGCTTGTTCATACCGGTGCTGTGCAGCCTCAGGCTTATACAGCCCGTTAGGGGAACTGTTCCGTGTCAGTTCGCGTGAGACGGCAGGAAACCGACCGGTCAATTCTTCTAACAATGTCCCGGAGGGAACAGCCGGATTCCTTTAATGTTTTTATGCGTGTGCGCTCAAATGTGCTAAGATGTTGGCAGCTCATGACAGCCCTCCGTGAATGTTTGTGTAGGAACTTACATTTTACACGAAGCTGCCACGGGCGTTTTTTATTTTCTAGGTGTTGCACTTAATATTACAATCCGTCTTAATAAAAGAATATCATTAATGTTTTTTGCAAAAACATTAATGAAACATTTTAGTGGTTCAATCGTACTTAAATTAGAGTGACTCAAGGATAACTATATAAACGATCATGAAAGAAGAATTAAGCATTCATGAAAGGATAAGTCTTCCTATTTTAATTCATTAAGGAGTGTGTTTAGGTTGTTTAAAAAAATTTTAGCGAAGTTAGGTAAAGGAGCGGCGGTAGTTGATTTACGATTTGAAAATCGACCTTACAAAGCTGGTGAAACTTTAGAGGGTGAGTTATTGATACATGGAGGAGAGGTAACTCAACAAATTAATAATTTGTCAGTGCGATTCATGATGGGAGTAAATACCAAACAAGGTGAAACTGCTTCACGCCAGGTAGCTTTAGTGCCAATTAGCGGGCCATTTAGCATAGAAGCTAAGCAGGTCAGACATTTCCCTTTTAATTATACAATTCCAACTGACCTTCCACTAACCAGAGGGACAGTTTCTTATTTTTTTGATACACAATTGGATATAGATGCTGGGGTAGACCGCACAGATCTAGATTATCTTATACTTACCGCCCCGGAACGATTGCAAAATGTTTTTAATGCCCTTGAGCATTCAGGTTTCCGGGAAAAAGCAACTTCAGGAAAAATCGATGCTTTTGGCCAAGAATTTGAATTTTTCCCTACAAAAGCTTTTACAGGACAGATAAACGAACTAGAGCTGCGATTTGCGAATGAGGACTCAGGAATACGTGTATGGATGGAAGTCGATTGCCGTTATGGGTATCAAGAAATAGAAGCAAAAACTGAATTTCTTATAGAGAATGAGTGGCTGGTGGATAAAGAAAAGCTTGCCGGTTTCTTCAATGAAAGGATTTCCGAAGTTGTAGAAAACCCAGAATTATTTAGGCAGCCGTTTTCCTATCAATCTCAATATAGAGGCGGTAAGCCGCATGGTATAGGCGGCATGGTGGGTGGATTGGCAGCTGGTGTATTAGGTGGTATGCTTCTGAGTGAAATCATGGATGGCCTTGATTTAGATGGAATGACTGAAGGCGCTGCTGATATGCTTGGTATGGAAGAGGATCTGTTTGACATGGATAATGAAAATGAAATAGAAGAATTTGGTGACTTCTTTGATGATGGCGAAGATTAAAGAATGGATTGTATGCAAACAGATGGTCAAATTGTATAAAAATAAAATGAATGTAACTCTGTGCTCCTTAAAGGGGAGCAGGTGTTAAAGCGAAGTTGTCATGATAGGGTAGTATAGCATTAGAAGATAATCCGTCGTCAGGAGAATTGTGAAAAGACCAAGCATAACAAGAGCTAAAATGAGGCTGAATATAGCAAGGAGCTTCTTCTCATATTTTTTAAACAAAGCTATCAAACTCAAGACAATGACTATGGGGATACCTATATAAAGGACAAATATCAGATCGAAGGGTACTGGAACAAGAGCGTATATTGCCGCCAAAGCAGCTAATAATATGACTAAAATGAAGGCTGTATAACTGAGCCAAGAGTATATTTTAGTTCGTATTATCATTTTTCTTCCTCTCCTTTTTTATTTTGTGGAACACATCAATCGCCTTATTATCTTTCTAATCGGCATTTTATGCTGCTGAAAGATTTTTGATACAATAGCGAAATTTTAATTTTATCCGCATTTTATCGTAAGAGTACCATTAAACGAATCATAAAAATGTCTGGATCATCTCAAAAAAGATTGTTTTTGAGGTGTTTTTTATGAACAGCTCTTTTGGCCAAAATTCTATGGTTTTTTATGCCTTAAAAGATTGCTCAAAATCTTATATATCAAAAATCACCTATTGTGTACAAAAACTCGTCCTTTTCTGAACACGGCCGTCCGGTTCTCAAAAGGACGCTTTTTCATTAGTTTTCCTGTTACAGAACTCTGTTCATTATTCTATGTTCAATAAGCTATACCTCTGGATACATTTTTTTATAACACATTTTAGCGGAATGATTTTACCAATAGAAAAGCCCTCTTTTTCATATTGAGCGAGATAATGTAAAATAATAAAAGCGCCAATATGCTTTATAGCATATTGGCACTTTTAATTCTCTTTAGCATTTAAATATCTGTATAAAGTAGAAGAACCAATACCCGTAGCGCGCTTTATGTCCTTGAATGTATAGTCTTTGCTTTTGTACATTTTGATTGCCAAGTCAATCTGACCCTGGTCAACACGGGGGCGCCCGCCGAGCCGCCCTCTGGCCCTTGCAGCTTCAAGTCCTGCTTTTGTGCGCTCTACAATCAAATCCCGCTCCATTTCCGCAAGGCCAGCCATGATCGTAAAGAAAAGACGGCCAGCCGGGGTGGAGGTATCGACCCCTAATGTGAGGATCTTTAAGTTAATGCTCCGATTTTCTAGTTCCTCGATCAGCTCCAGTAGTTTCTTTGTAGTCCGGCCAAGCCGGTCCAGTTTCCAGACCACAAGCGTGTCTCCCTTGCGGAGGTAGTTCCAGCATTCATTGAATACTTTCCGGTCTCTCACACTGGATGCCTTCTCTGTAAAGATGCGCTCACAGTTTTCTTTTTCCAGTGCATCGATCTGCAGGTCCAGATTTTGATCTTTGGTCGACACACGCGCGTATCCAATATTAGCCATTAATTCTCACTCGATCCTTTTTCTTTTAAATTTACACTAAAACTCATAAAAATAAAATGTTTTGGCTAATAGATTTTAAACATGAGTTTTGGTTAAAAAGTGACACAAAAAAAGACCGAACACCGGTCTGATTTTGCTTCAGCGAAAATTCAGCCAAAAACACTCGTTTGTGGTTAGCTTTTTATAAAAATAAAATGGATATTTATGTTAAGGTAGATAAGAGATTGTGAAAAGGCATACTTAAAGTAACGAGGCAGGTTAATTTAAGTGAAAGTATTCACAGTCTTAATTCTATATTGACATAGAATAAGAAGAATGTACCTAAAGTTCAAACTAGGTATATTCTTCCTTTACCTAACAATAGCCTATTCTGCCGTTAAGTTGCCATTTACCCGGTTTGGAGGCATTGATGTGTTGGTCAAGAATGCCAGTAACTTCTATGGTGGCTTCTTCGAGAAATTTATTATATTAATAATTCATAATACGTTTACGGGCTTTTCCTATACATCTGATAAAGAATTTGAAAATTTCATCTGAATTTCTTTTAAAAACATATCAGCAGCAGCGGAAAAAACCTGATGCTTTTTCCAAACAATATTTAAGCCAGATTCAAGCCTTGGTTCTAGTGGTCTAAAACAAAGGCTACTATCACTAGACGTATTCACTATTTTATCAAGGACTACTGCATAACCAATCCCCTCATCAACCATAATGGCAGCATTATAGGCAAGATTGTATGTAGTCACGATGTTTATTTTATCAAAATCTTCACCAAACCAGTCCGCAAATTCATTTTTAGAAAATGTTTGTTTCATTGCCTGTCGTGAACAGATTAGCGGAACATTTAATAAATCCACTGCTTGAATGGTATCTTTGGAAGCAAGAGGACTGTCTTTCCTCATAATAACCCCCCAAATATCTTTGGCAGAGATATTGATACAATTGTATTTTGATAAATCAGCTGGTTGTATTAAAATACCAAAGTCAAGCAATCCCTTGTCAAGCCGATCAGTCACATCATCTTCGTTTCCGCTATAGAGGTGGTACCGGATATTTGGATAACTTAAGTGTAAATCTTTTACTACCCGTGCAATCTGTCTCATAGCGTCTGTTTCCCCACCACCTATATAAACATCACCACCTATTGTTTCCCCCATGGAACTAAATTCTGCCTCTAATTTATCGACCATACCAACGATCTCTTCTGCTCTCTTTCGCAGGAGCATTCCTTCATCTGTGAGAATAATACTGTGACTACTGCGAATAAATAGTTTTTTCCCTAACTCTTGTTCAAGGTCTTTTAATTGTCTGGATAAGGTTGGCTGTGTAACATGCAAAAAATTAGCAGCACCCGTAATGCTTCCTTCTCTTGCAACAGTAAGAAAATAGCGCAAAACTCTAAATTCCATCTAACAACCCTCCTTTATAATGTTTTAGTATATACGTTTTGGATATACTCGTAAAGCATATCATGATATGAGAAATAGGTATTTTGCATATGTAAAAGATACAGCTAAAATAAATAACAGAGCGTAAAAAAGCAGTAAGAAAGGATGTTATCTAGTATGTCTACTATTCAAGATAAAGTTGTTATTATTATGGGCGCATCTAGTGGGATTGGTGAAGCAACAACCAGGAAGCTTGCACAAGAAGGAGCAAAATTAGTCATTGCGGCTCGTCGGGAAGACCGCTTGAAATCTCTTGTTGAATCATTGCCAAATGCAGAAATTCCATATGTAGTTGCAGACGTAACGAATAAAGGGGAAGTTCAATCAGTGGTAGATTTGGCAGTCGAAAAGTATGGCCGTGTAGATGTGCTCTTTAATAACGCTGGAATCATGCCACTTGCACCACTTTCAGAAGCACGATTTGATGAATGGCGACAAATGTTAGACATCAATATCATGGGTGTTTTGAATGGAATTGCTGCGGTTTTACCGATTATGAAAAAACAACAATCTGGTCATATTATTGCGACCGACTCCGTAGCGGGACATGTTGTTTATCCAGGATCTGCTGTATACTGCGGGACCAAGTTTGCAGTTAGAGCGATTATGGAGGGATTGCGCCAAGAAGAAAGAGAAGATAATATTCGTTCAACTATAATTTCACCAGGTGCTGTGAGTACAGAACTTTATACAACAATTAATGATCTGGAAAATCAAGAATGGGTAAAGAATCTTAGGAATACAGAAGGTTTATGTTTGAAATCAAGCGATATCGCAGATGCAGTAGCTTATGCGATTAGCACACCTGAAACAGTTGCGGTAAGCGAAATTTTGATTCGACCAACCAAACAAGTTGTCTAATGGTAAAAGCCATTAATGAAATATTATTCGCTCTTTAAGATCGCTGCCATAAAATCTTCTATTGAAAAATTTTTACCCATAGCTTGTTGGGGCAATTTTTTACCGCAACACGCTTATCTCTTCAGAGACGGTAGATACTGAGCTTCATACAACCATTAATGATCCTGAAAGACGTAAATGGATGGAGAATCTGCAGAACACTATCGGTTTAAAATTAAGTGATGTAGCCGATGCAGTAGCTTATGCAACTAGCACACCTGATTCGGTTTGAAAGCAGCATCCGTCCGACACAACAAGTGGATTAATAGGTCTTCTAAAAAATAAAATTAGAAGCAATCTAGGAGGAAATAAATATGACTAACAAAAAGAAAGTTTGGTTTATCACAGGTGGTGGGCGAGGGATGGGCGTTGAGTTCGTAAAAGTTGCTCTTACGGCAGGTTATCAGGTCGTCGCCACTGGTCGTAATGCTGATAAGGTAGCCACAGTTCTTGGCGATGATGAAAATCTGTCAATTGTGAAGTTGGATGTCACTGACCCAACAGATGCTGAGGCTGCAGTCAAATTGGCTTTAGACCGATTTGGGGGTATTGATGTGTTGGTCAACAACGCAGGCAACTTCTATGGCGGATTCTTTGAGGAACTGACCCCACAGCAGATTGAACAACAAATCAATACCAATCTCTATGGTCCGATGAATGTCACCCGTGCCGTATTGCCTGTGATGCGTAAGGCTCGTTCCGGACATATTATTTCAATCTCTTCTCTTGCAGGATTAGTTGGATTTGAATACAATGCGGCTTACTGTGCTTCAAAGTTCGGTCTTGAGGGTTGGATGGAGTCGTTACATCATGATGTCGCTCCATTCGGCATCAAAACAACCATTGTAGAACCAGGCTTCTTCCGCACCAAATTTTTAGAGCCAGAATCAACATTCCTTGCTGAGCCATCTATCAATGACTATGCCGAGCGTAATGCACAATACCAGGCTTTCTGGGAAGAAAAAAATGGAAAACAGGAAGGCGATCCAGTCAAGCTTGCAAAGGCTCTAATTAACATCGCAAGTCAGGAGGAACCACCGTTACGCTGGATCGCTGGTGCAGATGCCATCGCTGGTGCAGAGCAGAAAGTTGTAGAGCTCCAAAACCAGATTAATGCCTATCGGGACCTTTCGATATCCCTTTCTTACGAGGATGCATAAGCTTTCAGACGAAGTTAACTTTAAATTCTTAGGGAAGAAACTTTAATAAAAATGTCCCCATTTCTTTTTGGGGACATTTTATTGAAGATAGGAGTTGTTTTTTTGACTAAACGTAATAATTTGTTGATTATTATATTAACCATTGGTGTTTTCAGCATCTTAAATACCGAAATGGGGGTTATTGGCATATTGCCTTCTATTGCTGATCACTTTCATATCAGTATATCAAAAGCAGGATGGCTGGTGAGCTTTTTTGCCCTTGTTGTTGCAGTATCCGGTCCAACGATGCCGTTGTTATTTTCCGGTATAAATCGGAAGAAGGTCATGTTACTTGTACTAGGTGTTTTCGTGTTAGGTAACACCATCTCCATATTTACATCCAACTTTACTATTCTATTAATTGCTCGTATAATTCCAGCCTTTTTTCATCCGATTTATTGTTCTTTGGCATTTTCAGTAGCTGCTGCCTCGGTAAGTAAAGAAGAAGCCCCAAAAGCTGTTTCCAAAGTATTCATTGGAGTATCTGCCGGTATGGTAATCGGTGTACCAGTCTCAAGCTTTATTGCTAATGCAGCTTCTTTACAAATGGCGATGGTATTCTTTGCTGTGGTAAATGCTATAGCATTCATTGCTACGTTACTATTTGTACCATCTATGCCGGTTGAGGAAAGCCTTTCTTACAGAGCTCAATTATCGGTATTAAAAAAATCAATTACTTGGCTTTCCATTGTGACTGTCATTTTATTAAATTCTGCCGTATTTGGAGTTTATAGTTATCTTGCTGATTATCTGAAAACAGTTACGAATATGTCTTCGAATTCTATTAGTTTAATGTTATTCATCTACGGCGGAGCCAATATTATTGGAAATATTGTGGCAGGGAAATTACTAACTAAAAATGCGAACAAATCTGTCATATCTTATCCTTTTGTATTGGGGGGAGTTTATATCATATTATTTTTCACAGGACAGTTTACCGTATCTATGGCGATCATTACTTTAATTTGGGGAATAATGGCTGGTATAGGGGGTAATATCACTCAGTATTGGATTATGTCTGCAGCTCCCGAAAATCCTGATTTCGCTAATGGATTATTTCTAACATCCGCTAACTTAGGAACAACATTTGGTGCAGCTGTAGGCGGGTTATTTATATCAGAAATGGGTACACAATACGTTGTGTTAGTGGGAATTCTATCATTGGTACTAGGTTTGCTAACTATTTTGCTAAGAAATTATATGTACAGTTCTAGAAAACAACTCTCCACATAAGGTGCATCCATATTAGGATTTTTAAATGCTTTCAATCAAAGGCGAGAAATGGAGGATTTAAATGTCACAGGATAAACAAGTTGCACTTGTCACCGGCGGGAATCGAGGAATTGGATATGAGCTGGTCAAGCAATTGGCGTTGAAAGGTTTTAAGGTCATTTTGGCAAGTCGGGATCCAGAGATGGGTCATGAATCTGCGCAAAAGTTTAAGGAATCAAATCTGGACGTTTCGTTTGTGGTGATGGATGTAGATAATCAGGAAAGCATCCGTCAAGCTGCAATTACAGTAAAAGAGCGGTATGGAAGATTAGACGTATTGATTAATAATGCTGGCGTGTATTTGGATGAGAATAAAAAGTTATTGAATATGGATCCGTCCATTCTAGAAAAAACGATGGCAACTAATTTCTTTGGCGCTTACCATGTCATCCGTTCCTTTATTCCCCTCATGGAAAAGCAAGGTTACGGGAGAATTATTAATATTTCTTCAGAATATGGGGCGATGAGTGAAATGTCATATCCAGGAGTAGGTGCTTATAAGTTGTCTAAACTTTCTCTAAATGGATTGACGCGATTGGTAGCTGCAGATATCAATGGTGATATCAAAATAAATGCGGTCGACCCAGGATGGGTAAGCTCAGATATGGGGGGACCATCGGCTCCAAGAACACCAAAGCAAGCAGCTGAGTCTATCCTTTGGTTAGCGACGATTGGACCTGAAGGACCTTCCGGAGGGTTCTTTAGAGATGGAAAACCAATTCACTGGTAAACACTGGTAGACGGTTGAGAAATTCCTTTCTGAAAGAACTCGAAATGTATTATATTCCTTGAGTACAAAGGTATTTCTGTTAACCTAAAAAATTCACTCAAGTCTATAATGGAGCTTATAGCAATAAGGATAAAGCCTGGAGCTTATGTCGAAAATAGGAAAAACTAATCGGGAATTACCGATTAGTTTTTTTGTGTAAAAAGTGTAAAATAATGAGAGTTGAGTTTGTGGAATTATGTACTTAAACTCCCATGTAAGAACGAGTTTCCTTACATAATCTGTGGTGCAGTGGTTGTGTTGCATGGAGGGCTAACGGGGGCAAGAGTTTAAGAACCAGCTGCTGTTTCAGCCGGTCTTTTTTCTTCCTCAACTAAAAGGGCAGTTTAGTTTAATAACAATAAATAAAAATTTCCTAATACAACATAAATGCAATTATCTTGTATTGGAAACGCCCTAGATCTTTAGAAACCTGGGGCGTTTTTTAGTTATTCGTAATTTAATTTAATGTCCAGATCCATGACTTGATCCTGTATATAAGAGGAAGTAGTTACTTTAATAATGTACACCTTCAATTATTGAGCCAGATTATTAAGGAATATTTTAAAATAAATCTTCTTCTTCAATTTTCATGTCTTTATAATAATACTGCATATCATGCTCATTAATTTCCCGCATTACCCTGCAAGGGCTTCCTATTGCTACTACATTGGATGGAATATCTTTTGTAACTACACTACCAGCACCGATTACTGTGTTTTCCCCAATACGAACCCCTGGTAAGATAATTGCACCTGCACCAATCCAAACATTATCCTCAATTACCACTGGCAGGTTATACTGTGCTGATTTTCTCCGCAATTCTGGATGAATCGGATGAGTTCCTGCATCAATCGTTACATTAGGACCAATTAATACATTATTTCCTATATAAATATCGGTGTCATCTACCAATGTCAGGTTGAAATTAGCGTAGACATCATTTCCTACATGCGTGTGTCGTCCCCAGTTTGCATGAAGTGGTGGTTCGATATAAATGTTGGTACCTACCTCCGCAAACAATTTATGCAAAATTTCTTTTCTCTTGTCTACTTCAGAAGGTCTAGTACGGTTAAAGTCATATAATACCTCTAGACATTGCATCTGTTCTTTCGCCAAAGCTTCATCATCGCAGCGATATAATTTTCCACTTTTCATTTTTTCCCTAATTGACATATATACTCACTCCTATTTTCAATAGTTTATTCAATTCTCATTGTTTGTCTAACTTTATTTCAATATTTTACTTTTAAGATGTTGCAATAAACTTACCTCCTGAAAAGTGAAGCAGAGACCATCTATTTCCTGAAAGAGGATAAAAAATTGCTTTTAAAAGTAGATTATTACCTCTTATTCAACTTTGTATTTTTGTAGTTATAACAATAGTAAAACGATTACACACTAACTTCAATGGTAAGTTAGTGTGTCTGTAGGGTAGAATATTGTCTTTTACTCGTGAGAGAAAAAAATGTGAGGATCATGGAATATGCGGTTTTCGTTTTCAGGAAACACTTCCTAACGATGTAGCAACCGTTATAGGTTTTAACGTTCGCTTCAATACACAGCAAGGTACTGGCAGCTTTTCTTAATGAAGTAACCGGCAGCATTCCTGTAATAAAGAACTGTAAAATAGGACATGTTTGTAGAGAATTGTACTTAAAGTAACGGGAGCGTTAGTTGAAAAAGTTAACCATAAAATTCGCTTCCAAATGCAACATAAATGTTATTATGTTGTATTAGCAATGCCTCAGAGTTTGAGAAGCTGGGGCATTTTTTTGGCTACTTATACTTACAATGCAATAGTTTTGCATTAAATTTATTTCAAAAAAAAACTGTTTAACCCATAAGGCTAAACAGTTTTTTTACTTTCTATACCGATTTTACACTTCTAAATTTATTGAAGGTCCGAAGAATTCATAGTGGATATGGCGGTCTTGTACACCAAGCTGCTTCAATCCCTTCAGAATTGCCTTCAAAAATGGAACCGGACCGCACACGTAGTAATCTGCATCTTGGGCGATGGCATTTTCTTTTAAGAAGTCTGCATCAATAAAGCCCTGTTTTTTAAAGTGGTTGTCCTGTTTATCCTGATCCAAAGGATTTTCATAGACAAATGAAAGGCTGTAATTCGTTAAACGCTCTTTTAAGGCTGTTAATTCCTGATTAAAGGCTTGCAGGCTTCCACTTCTTGATGCGTGTATAAAGTTAACCTGGCGGCTTGGTTCATTTTCTGCAATGCTGCCTACCATGCTTATAAATGGCGTGATGCCGACACCACCGCTGATGAATACTGTGGGAGTAGCAACATCTCTTTTTAAGGTGAATTCCCCTGCTGGGGCGGTGATTTCAACAAAATCTCCCTTAGTGATATGGTCGTGAAGATAGTTAGAAACCTTGCCAGCTGGCTTAGCTGATTCCGCTTCTCGTTTCACCGAAATACGGAAGTATTCCTTGTTTGGTACAGCAGACAAGCTATACTGTCGGTTCAATAAGTAAGTTTCTCCTGGGATCTGAAGGCGGACAGTAATATATTGCCCCGGTTCAAACGCAGGCACTGACGATTGGTCAGCAAGAGCCAAATAAAAGGAGGTGATCACATCGCTTTCCTTTACTTTATCGATTACTTTGAACTTCTTGAAATCGCTCCAGCCGCCAGCCTGTGAAGATGCTTCTTCATATAGTTCTTTTTCAATATCAATGAATACTTGAGCGATGACTCCATAAGCATCCGCCCATGCACCAATGATCTCTTTTGTTGCTGCATCGCCGAGAACCTCTTTTATTGCTCTAAGAAGATGCTCCCCGACAATCGGATAATGTTCTGGTTTTATACCAAGACTTCGGTGTTTTTGAGCAATTTGTTTTACGACAGGGATAATTGTTTCTAATTTATCAATATACATAGCGGCTGCCAAGACTGCATTGGCAAGAGCAGTTTGCTGGCGTCCCTGATTCTGGTTTGTATGATTAAAAATATTCAGCAATTCAGGATAATCGTTAAATAAGTTTTTATAGAATACAGTGGTGATTTGAGTACCATGCAATTCTAATACAGGTACGGTGGATTTAATGATATCGATTGTTTTTTGAGATAACATTGTTAAATACCTTCTTTTTTGTTTAAGTAGTATGTAAAATACATCTTTATAATAAAATTAATCTGGATCAAAAGCAATATTATAAATACATCTTTAAATGCACTTAATAAAAGTTTTTGAAATCTGTCACATTTTACATGGCGGATAAAAAAGGATTAACAAGGAGAAGAATATGCGTTTAACCAGTTATTCAGATTACTCATTAAGAGTGCTGATATACCTTACGGCCGAGGATCAAGATGAGCTAGTAAATATTAAGGATATTGCAGAAGCTTATGGTATTTCGAAAAATCATCTAATGAAAATTATCCATAATTCGGGTAAAATGTTTGGCTATTGGTTTTATCGGTATTTAAAAAAGATTAACCTGATCGAATAGAAAGTTCAAATGGATGCAACATAAATGTTTGATATGCTCCCCCTTAAGTGGCCAGTGTAGAAAAGCAACGCTACTGTTTACTCAAGGGGGATTTTAAATGGCGAAAAAACAAACATACTCTGTAGGGCT
>NZ_JANAVL010000015.1:0-72699 GCF_024213455.1 Domibacillus sp. A3M-37
GTAGCGGGAGAAACCGAATTGGCAATCGCTTTTGCTGAAACCTTACGAGAAAAACCGGCAAGCTGCATTTACAAAAATCTAAATAACAGCAAACCGAGTGAAGTGATAAATCAAGTTTTAGAAAAATAAAAATGCTTTTATGTTCGTCTTAACTTTGAAAAATACTCCTTATCAAAGAAAACGTGAAATTGTCTGGTATTAAATCGTTGCAGCGCCTCCCTCAAAAGAAATGAAACGGTAAGCGAGATATGACGTGCCATGCTAAAATGGCTCTATAATCAGACGGAATTTTCCGTTTCGAGATCGCCGTACTACTAAAATTCCGAGGCCATCAGCTAGGCTGTTGCCGCTTGCTATCATCGATTGCCAAAGATCTTGAAAATCAGGATCGGTCTGTCCTCGCAAGAATTAATTCAGAAGAAGCAGGATTAGAATAAACTGAATAAAAACGTAACCTCCCAAACAACTTCTTTTTTGGGAGGTTGTTTGATTGCATTATTTACCTTTTTGACAAATGATGATAATCATTGAACAAGAATGGAGGTTTCCCCCACACTTTCAATGGTCAATGGACATAACTCCATCGCTCTAAGCCCACAATCCACCAGCATGGCGATGATTGCCTTATTTCGGGCTTCTTTGATAGGTCTTGTAATGCTGTATATATCGTCTGCGTTGAAGCCTTTCAGCACTTTTTTCGATACTTTAGGCGTTTCACCTTTCTTCATTAAGTATTCTTTCCAATACCCCTCATTAGACACACCAATTAAAAAACGCTGAAATAACCTTAAACATCGACACAATATTCAGCGGTTGCAGCCCCCGACTGTTTCTTATAGTGGATATACGATCTCAAATCATCCAAGTAAATACCCTCGAACTGCGAAATTCTCCGCTTCTCTTTCAAATAAAGTTTAAGGTTCTTGAGTTCATGGTTCTTGTTAATCAGCGTCTTTTGAGTGAATCCTTTTTACAAACAGTAATAGACGTACTCAGCAATTACATCTTCTAATTCCACAAAAAAACCACCTTCCTTGGTTAATCTTTCACAAGAAAAGGTGGTTATCGTTATTTACAAGGAAAATAAATCAAATAAATGCAAAAACAGTGAGGAAAGATTAACCTTTCACCCTTCTGCTTGAATAAATGAATAGGGAAAAATCGCTTTAAACCCTTATACAGCAAGGACTTATTTATCCTGCTGTTTATTCATTTGTGCCATCATTTGATTAATTTTCTTCTGCGATGGTTTCATTCCCATTTGCATCATCATCATACGCAGCATTTGCTCGTTAATTGGCGGATTCTTTTTCAAGTAATCCATCATGTAACGGCGTGCGATGAAAAAACCGATAGCGATGCCGGCAGCGAGTGCCAGGACAGCCGTAAGCACATACCAAAACATAAACGTGTTCCTCCTTCAAGTTATCTATTCAAAGTGTACTAAACCATTCACGATTATACAATAAGAGCCTGTAAATTTTTGCGGAATGATGGCGTAAAAAAATCCGGAACCGAGGCTCCGGACTGAAAACATTTTATTTTTCTAACAATACTTTTACACGCGATACAACATTTTCAACAGTAAAGCCATACTCTTTCATAACAATATCCCCAGGTGCTGAGGCGCCAAATTGATCAATCGCCAAAATGTCACCTTCATCGCCTGTATATTTATGCCAGCCGAATGAAGAACCGACTTCGATTCCGAGACGTTTTTTCACAGACTTCGGAATAACAGATTCTTTGTAAGCTGCATCCTGCTGATCAAAACGATCAAATGACGGAATGCTGACAACATTCGCATGGATGCCTTCGCCTTGAAGAACTTTTTGTGCTTCAACAGCCAATCCCACTTCTGAACCTGTTGCAAGAAGAAGAACATCAGGTGTTTTTTCAGCTTTTACAACCGTATAAGCACCTTTTTCAACACCCTCATGCGCCTGTTCTTTTGAGCCTGGAAGAACCGCCAAGTTTTGACGCGTCAACACAAGAGCTGTTGGCGTTGATTTGCTTGTGAGTGCCAATTTCCAGGCTGCCGCTGTTTCGTTTCCGTCTGCTGGACGAATAACAGACAAGTTTGGCATACCGCGGAACGCGGAAAGCTGTTCAACCGGCTCATGTGTCGGTCCATCTTCACCAACAGCAATACTGTCGTGTGTAAAGACGTACGTAACTGGAAGCCCCATCAACGCAGCTAAACGAATTGCCGGACGCAAGTAGTCCGAGAAAACGAAGAACGTGCCGCCAAACACTTGAAGTCCTCCGTGAAGCGCCATTCCATTCATCGCTGCACCCATCGCAAATTCGCGGACACCAAACCAGATGTTGCGGCCTTCATAGCTGCCTGGCATAAAATCAGCTGTATTTTTAATGGATGTTTTGTTAGAGCCGGCTAAATCCGCTGAGCCGCCAAGGAATGTTGGAACTGCTTTAGCAATCGCGTTTAGTGCTTCACCAGACGTATTACGTGTCGCGTTTGATGTTCCTTCTTCATAAACAGGAAGAGCCGATTCCCAGTCATCCGGCAATTCGCCGTTGATAGCTTTTTGGAGCTGTCCGGCAAGCTCGGGATAACTTTCTTTGTAAGAAGCAAATAATTTGTCCCACTCAGCTTGCGCTTCGGCACCGCGATTGACCGCTTCTTCTTCAAAACGACTGTATACGTCATCTGGCACGTGGAAGTCCTTGTCAAATGTCCATTTGTAATATTCTTTCGTTAATTTCATTTCGTCTTCACCAAGCGGTGCACCGTGAGAAGCGGATTTACCGGATTTGTTTGGTGAGCCGTAGCCGATGACTGTTTTTACTTCAACAATCGTTGGAGCGTCATCGTTTTGTTTTGCTTTTTCAAGCGCGTTTAATACTTCGTCGAGATCGTTTCCATCTTCCACACGAATGTAGTTCCAGCCATATGCTTTAAAGCGGCCTTCTACACTTTCAGAAAATGACTTATCAAGTTCGCCATCTAAGGAAATATCGTTGGAATCATAAAGAACAACTAAACGGCTTAATTTCAAATGAGCTGCAAATGAAGCCGCTTCTGATGCGACACCTTCCATTAAATCACCATCGCCGCAAAGCGCGTATGTATGGTGACCGATAACTTCATGTCCATCTTTGTTGTATACAGATGCCAAATGGCGCTCAGCCATTGCCATACCGACAGCCATTGCAATTCCTTGTCCAAGAGGACCAGTCGTCGCTTCAACACCGTCTGTGTGCTTATACTCCGGATGACCCGGTGTTTTACTTCCCCACTGACGGAAATTTTTGATTTCATCAAGCGAAAGACCATAGCCGGCAAGGTGCAGCAAGCTGTATAAAAGCATGGAACCGTGACCTGCTGAAAGTACGAATCGATCCCGGTTAAACCATTGTGGATTTTTCGGATTGTGATTCATTACTTTTGTCCAGAGCGCATACGCCATAGGAGCAGCACCCATTGGCAAACCCGGATGGCCGGAGTTTGCTTTTTCAATTGCATCGATGGATAGCGTGCGGATTGTTGTGACCGCAAGTTGATCTGTTTTATCAAACATGAGATTCATCCTTTCAAAAGGGGATTTACCACTTTATATTAAAGGTCTTTGACGGAATATACAACAAAAATACAGAACAATATGAAAAAAGAGACAGCTTTCACTGCCTCCGTTCTGGCTCAATTCATTTTTCTGCGTTTCTGGATGTCGCGCACTTTTTTCGGTGTCACCTCTTCGCCGTTCGGGTCAAAGACACGAACATGTTCGACCGTATCCCGCATAGAAGTGCGGAAGACCGTCAAATACTCTTGGCGAAGTGCCGCCTGCTCTTTCAACTCTTCGTCTGTCAATGATGATTTTTTTGATTTTTTTGCCAACTCGTTTATACGTGCAATCTTTTCAGATGATAACATTTTTTGCTGCTCCTTTCTCATACTCAGTTATCGCTATCGTACAGAAATGAACGGAGTCTGACAAGAAAAAAGCTTACATATTGCCGGATTCATTTTCAATATATTCCATGTAACGCCGGTGAACGGTTGCGCGTGAAATGTCATAACCAAATCCATGGAGCGTTGCAGCTATTTCTTCATATGTAAGACCATTTTCACGAAGTCGAACGATTTCCATAGTTGGCACTTCTTTCCGGACCCGGCCATTTTCATTGCCTCTGTTTTTTAAATTTTTCTCTGGACGGTAGCCTTTTTCTACGGCTCGTTTCATGCCCCGTTTAATTTTTAAATTATGGATTTTTCGCTGGTATTCTTCTACCATACTGACAATTTGCAAAACCATCGAATCGGATTCAGACAGCTGCATCTCTCCATCATCCGCTATACTAAAAACCGAAACGCCTTCTTTGAATAAACAATGAATAAGTGCAATCTTAGCGTTTCCGCGTCCAATCCGGGTTTCGTCTTGAATCAAAACAGCTTCAATATCTTCTTGTTTAATAAGATCGAGCAATTCGAGCATTCCGGGACGATTCAACTCATAACCGCTGGCCCGGTCCCTGATTACACGCACCGGCTCAAATCCCTTCAAATTAGAAAGAGCGAGGAGTTCTTCTTCCTGGCGTTCAAGCGACGATTCCTGCGCTTCTTTTTCCGTGCTGACACGGCAGTAAATAACCGCTTTTTTCATTCAGTATCATTCCCCGTCTGCCAATTGAAGACTGCTGTCAGATGTTACAGCAGGTACTGGAATGGTCAGTTCCTCCCCCGGCACTATT
Organism: Domibacillus sp. A3M-37; assembly: GCF_024213455.1. NCBI lineage: Bacteria > Bacillati > Bacillota > Bacilli > Caryophanales > Bacillaceae > Domibacillus > Domibacillus sp. A3M-37. The sequence continues at coordinate 4,714 of NZ_JANAVL010000015.1, forward strand.
TTAGTTGTAATTAAATTGTTTTCATCTTGTACCCATTTAATAAATTCAATCTGATTCATTTTATGTAGTTCTTGATAATCCTCAGCTAAACTCCAAAGCGAATCGCCTTTTGCTACTTTTATGGCCTGATAAGCTGTTTCGTCTGAACCGGAAAAACTAAAATATAAAGCCGCTGATGCCATCATTACCGCTAATAATAACATAAAAGAATAATTTTTTGCTTTCTCCACTAAGAACACCCTTTCCTCGAATACTCGTTCGTGCTATAATTTCATTGTAAGGCGAACGATTGTTTCAGTCAAGAGGAAACTCGAACTTATGTTTGTTAAATTTCAGAACACATGTTATACTGTACGTAAATATTAAATAAGAGAGGTGTAGAAAAAGTGACTAAATTATCAAAACGTCAACAGGACATTCTTGATTTCATCAAAGATGAGGTTCGCCGAAAAGGCTATCCGCCATCTGTTCGGGAAATTGGTGAAGCAGTCGGACTTGCATCAAGTTCAACGGTCCATGGCCACCTTGCCCGCCTTGAAGCGAAAAACTACATCCGCCGGGATCCTACGAAACCGCGTGCCATTGAGATTTTAGATACGGACAGTTCCGTACCGAAACAGCATCCTGTCAATGTGCCGGTCATCGGAAAAGTCACAGCTGGTATTCCCATTACAGCGATCGAAAATGTGGAAGAATACTTCCCTCTTCCCGAGCGTCTTGCTCCACCGGATGAGCAAGTTTTTATGCTTGAAATTGTTGGAGAAAGCATGCGTGAAGCAGGCATTTTAAACGGTGATTACGTTGTTGTCAGACAACAGCAAACAGCGAAAAATGGAGATATTGTTGTTGCGATGACAGAAGACGATGAAGCAACGGTAAAAAGATTTTATAAAGAGGCGGACCATATTCGTCTTCAGCCCGAAAACTCTTCGATGGAGCCGATCTTGCTTCCAAACGTGACGATTTTAGGAAAAGTCATTGGTGTGTACCGTGAAGTTCATTAAGCTTGTCTATCTTATGTAACACACACGTGCTGCATGAAAAAAATCCCCTAAAAATTTAGGGGATTTTTTTGACATATAAAAACACCTTGCCCACAGGCAAGGTGTTTCTCGAAATTTGCGGCGTCCAAACCATGTTCCACAACATGTTCCTCATAAAAGGAATGCCTGTCCGTCTTACGCAAACGAGCTCATCGCATAATTTATATTACGCTTTTTTTTATCGATTGTCAACCTTATTTTCATTTATGACAATACGATTGCGAACGCCATTCTTTTTTGCAAAATTTCATTACTTCTTTTATTGTTATAGTAGTCAAAACAAGGAGCTGAGAAAAAATGAATAAAACCGCTTTAATTACAGGAGCTTCAAGCGGGCTGGGCCTTGAATTTGCAAAAATTTTTGCAAAAGCCGAATATAATCTCGTGATCATCGCGCGCAGCAGGGACAAACTAGAAGCGTTTGCGGATTCATACCCAAATACAGAAATGAAACTAATTACGAAAGATTTAAGTAAACCTGGAGCTGCAAAAGAAGTGGCTGAAGAACTTGACCGGGTTGGGATTCAAGTGGATGTTTTGATCAACAATGCCGGTTTCGGGCTGCTCGGTTCATTCGCTGACCTAAGCCTTGAAAAGCAAACAGAGATGATGCAGCTGAATATGATAGCGTTGACAGAATTGACTCATCTCTTTTTGCCGGGCATGCTCAAGCGAAATTCCGGCCGGATTTTAAACGTCGCAAGCACAGCCGCTTTTCAGCCTGGTCCGATGATGGCTGTTTATTTCGCAACTAAAGCGTTCGTTCTGTCGCTTTCTGAAGCACTCGCGGAAGAATTGACGCATACCAACATAACTGTGACTGCTTTGTGCCCGGGAGCGACAAAGACGAACTTTGGAACGGTTGCCAGTGTTGAAGAGACGAAAATGTTCAGCCAAGCGATGCCGGCTGAACAGGTTGCCGAAGAAGCAGTCAATGGACTATTACAAGGAAAACGTGTCGTGATCACTGGCAGTAAAAACAAAGCAGGTGCTTTCGCTGCAAAACTGCTGCCGCGCAGCACAACCGCAAAAGTTGTTAAATCGTTCACTCGACCGTAACATCAAAAAAGCCAGCCCATTTGGACTGGCTTTTCATTGTTTAATTGCCTGCACCGCGATATTTTGTGACGCCTACGTTCCACATAAAAATGGAGAATGTAAAAAAGACAAGACCGACAACTGGTGTTAAAAAAGCATATGTATACCAGTCTTCACGGCCTAAAAAATACGCAGCCGGATAAACACCGACGAACGCAAACGGCAAAATCCATGTAAGCACAAAACGAATAACATTGTTATAAATATTAACTGGATAGCGGCCGTAGTTTCCGATATTATACATCATTGGCATAATACTTGTCGGGCTGTCCGACCAAAAACTGATGCTAGCAATTAACACAAAAATGGATGCATACACGAGTGTACCGCCCAGCACAAGAAGCACAAAGATAAATGGATCATACCAAGCCATACTTAAATCAAGAAGGCTCCCCGCATATAACATGACCGCGATGCCGGTAATCACGCCAAAAAGTGATTCAAGCTCCATCCGTTCAAGCACAATTTGAAAAAGGCTGTGAATCGGCCGGGTTAAAATCCGATCCATTTCCCCTTTGACGATGTACCGGTCATTAAAGTCCCAAATGTTAAAAAATGCGCCGAATATAGCGAACGGCACGAGGAAAAAGCCGTAAATAAAAATAATTTCTTCCCGTGACCATCCGCTGATCATTGTCGTATGTCCGAATACAAGCAAAATAAAAACAAAATTAACGGCTTGCGACATTAAATCCGAAAAAATCTCTACAACCATATCGGTCCGGTACGTGAGGCGTGTCTTCATATATTGCGCCGCATATTGAAAAAATAGCTGTACATATTTCATGTTTTACCCCCCCTGCACAACAAGCTGTTTTCTGGCGATCAGCCATAGAATTTGAATCGGGAGGATCAAAATGAGCACCCAGACAACTTGAAACAGCACCGCATTTATGACTTCAGATCCGCTGAAACTTTCCGTGAAAATCATACTCGGCACGTAGCTGATTCCTTGAAACGGTAAAAAATCCATAATCTGCTGTGCCCAGCCGGGAAAAAAACTGATGGGCAGCAACAGACCAGAAAACAAATCAATGACGACTCGTTTCGCCCGAATTAGTCCCATATTGTTATAGAAGAAAAAGGTTAAAATTCCCGTAAGCAAATTGATTTGCATGTTAATTAAAAAACTAAATACAAGCGCAAGGGCAAAAAGCAGCCACGTTGCCGGATTGGTTGAAAAAGCAATCGGAAAAATGAGCATCACAACGACCATCCCCGGAACAGAGAAGAAAGACAAGCGGAAAATGCCTTCACCGAGCCCCTGCATCGTCTTCATCAGTAAGTAATTATACGGACGAATGAACTCGATCGCTACTTTTCCTTCTTTAATTTCCTGCGCAATTTCCCGGTCGATATTATTAAAATAAAACGCCCGCGCCATCCAGGCAATGGAAATATAAGAAGTCATTTGCAGTGCGCTCATTCCTTCAATCGATCCTTTGTCTCCATAAATCGCATTCCAAAGAAAATAATAAGCGCCAATGTTAATGCTGTAAATTAAAATGCCGCTATAATAATTGGTCCGATACGCGAGCATCATTAAAAAGCGGATCCGGATCATTTCGATATACTTACCCATTTGTAATGCCCTCTTCATAAATATTACGGATTATGTCTTCAATTGATATCTCATGTACTTTCAAATCGGTAATTTTGTGCGCAGCAACTACGCGTCCAATGACTTCTGAAATGACATGTTCTTCATTGAGCACGTTTGCAATCCAGACGTTTTGACGGTTGCCTGGTGTCCAAGCGGCGTCCAGCTCTGCTAAGAGCGGCTGCAGGGAGTGTTTTGTCACGGCTGTATCCGCAAACTGGAATTCAATTTGCTTGCCTTCTCCCCAATTCGACCGCAGGCTGCTAAGCTGCCCATCATAAATAATCTTTCCTTCATCGAGCATGACAACGCGCTCACAAAGCGCTTCAATGTCACTTAAATCGTGCGTCGTGAGCAGCACCGTTGTATTATATTTTGCATTCATTTCTTTTAAAAATTCTCGAATTTTCAGCTTTACAAGAACATCCAGCCCAATTGTGGGCTCATCTAAAAATAAAAGCGGCGGATTGTGCAGCAGTGCAGCCGCGAGTTCACATCGCATACGCTGGCCAAGCGACAGCTTACGAACCGGCTTATCGAGCAGCGGTCCAATATCAAGCGATTCAATCACATGGTTCATATGCACATTGTAAACGTCATCAGGCACGTTATAAACTTTTTTCAACAGGCGAAACGATTCTTGAACAGCGATATCCCACCAAAGCTGGGACCGCTGGCCAAATACAACACCGATCGAGCGGACAAATTGCTCACGTTCTTTATGCGGGTCCATCCCATTTACGCGAACAGTTCCGGATGTTGGCGTCAAAATACCCGTAAGCATCTTAATGCTCGTTGACTTTCCAGCCCCATTTTCCCCAATATATCCAACCATTTCACCTCTTTTTACCGAAAATGAAATGTCATTTACCGCGGGAACCACTTTATAATTACGCGTTAACAAATCACGAAACGCACCCTTCAGTCCCGAACGGCTTGAATGTGATTTAAACTCTTTTCGCAGCTCTTTTACTTCAATCATGTTTTCCACAGTACACGTCTCCTCTTTGTTTTCACCTTCAATAGTTTACCGGAGAGTGTGTGTAGACACAAATTATTTTTCTTGAATGGGCATGATCGTTTTTTCTCAAACAAAAGCATCCCTTATAAAGAAAATAGTTAGTTCCAGCCTATCTAATTCATAGTGAAACACATCATCGGAGTATTGCGGCCTTTTTTTATATACTGCTCCATAATGTCATCCGGCACCATGCTTCCTCCCGTAGCCCAAACGAGATGAACCGGCTGGCCTTTCACTTTTTTCTGGCCGGCAAGCAGCGTCGATCCAATCATGCCAGCGAGAGCAGACGGTTCAAGCTTTATGTTTTCCGATTCCACAAGACCACTAAGCATAGCGAACAACTGGTCATCGTGTACCGTATAGCTGCCGGCTAAAAACGGTTCAACAAGTTTCCCGACAAATCCAGACGGGCGGCCCACAGCGAGACCGTCCGCTTCTGTTTGATTCGTTAAGCCGATATCCTGAACTGCAATTTGGTCATGAAGACCAGTGGCAAGACCAAGCAGCATGCATGGGCTTTCTGCAGGTTCCGCAAAAAAACAATGGACATGCGGCCCGAAAACGAGCTGAAGGCCAAATGCAACGCCGCCAGGTCCGCCGCCAATGCCACAAGGCAAATATACATAAAGCGGATGGTCTTCATCCACTACAACACCAGCGTCATCAAATTGCTTTTTCAATCGAAGTCCTGCCACCGCATAGCCTAAAAATAAAGTATGCGAATGCTCATCATCGACAAAGTACGCGTTCGGGTCCTGCTTTGCTTCTTCTCTTCCTTGCGCGACCGCTTTCTCATAGTCTGCTTTATGTTCAACAACGATGGCGCCTTTTTCACGAAGCAGTGCTTTTTTCCATTCTTTCGCGTCCGCAGACATATGAACGGTCACATTGAACCCCATTTTGGCGCCCATAATGCCAATACTGAGACCTAGATTTCCAGTCGAACCGACAATAATCCGGTGGGATGAAAATAGCTTTTTGAATGCTTGATCAGCAAAAGCATGATAATTATCTTTTTCAGTAATCAGACCGTCTTCTAACGCAAGCCGTTCAGCGTATGTTAACACTTCGTAAATGCCGCCACGCGCTTTAATCGATCCGGATACAGGCAGATTATGATCCTCTTTCAACCATAATTCGCCTTGGATCGGTTGAGCAGACGCTTTTTCAAGCCACATTTTCATTCGAGGGATTCGGATAATCGACGACTCGATGATGCCATTCGCTGCCTCTAGCTTCGAAAAAGCGGATTCGAGATATGGCGCAAATCGCTCTAGCCGGTTTTCTGCTTCCTGTACCTCTCGGATTGAAAATAAAGATGAAACTTGATTCTGACGATTGTGGTTGATCCAAAGCACATTTTTTCTTTGTTGCAGTTTTTCGATCATGGATACAATTGATTCATCAAAAGAAAAATCCAGTCCGTTTCTCATTCCATCCATCCCTTTTTTATAATACTGTCGCCAAATTTCCGCTTTAATGCTTCGACAGTTGTGAAAAGCGGCTCCAGCTTGTCTGCTGCTTCTTCTTGAAATGAAAATAAGTCCATTTGGGTCGTCTGCATCCGTTTATCAACAGCATTTTGCGCTGTTATGCCAAGGAGCCTGACCGGTTCGCCATTCCAGTGTTTGAAAAAAAGCGTTTCGGCCGCAGCAAAAAGATCTGCTTCTTCTTGAATATCTCGCTGTAACGTCTGGCTCCTTGTAATGGTTTTAAAATCATCGTAGCGAATCATCACTTGAATCGTCCGTGAGACCGCTTTTTTCTGTTTCATTCGTTCACTGACCGCACGAGACAACATACGCAGCTTAACACGAATAGAAGCCGGTTCGATGATATTTTTCGGAAAAGTAGCCGAGTTGCCGATGCTTTTATAAGACGTATTTGCCTCCGGATCAACAGGACGGTCATCGATGCCGTTTACTCGGTCACGCATCCGGACACCTCGCACGCCCATAATGGATTGAACTTTTTTCACGTCTGCTTTCGCCAGATCTCCCATTGTCAAAATTCCATGCGCTTGCAATTTCGCAGCTGTTTTTTCGCCAATTCCATGCGCGTCTAATACCGGCTTATTCCAAAGTACACGCTCCACATCCCGCTTTCTTAACACAGTGAGTCCGAGCGGTTTTTGCATGTCGCTCGCCATTTTTGCCAAAAATTTATTTGGAGCAATTCCGATGGAAATAGGGATGTCAAATCGTTTTACTGTTTCTTGCTGAATCTTCATCGCAATGTCGATTGGAGACCCAAGGTGCGCACACTCTGTAATATCGAGATACGCTTCATCAATAGACGCATATTCAATCAAAGGAGAAACCTCTGCTAAATATGCAAAAATCATTTTCGAGTATTCTTTATAGATTGCATGATTCGGCTTGATCACGACCGCTTCCGGTACGAGCTTTAACGCTTCCCCGAGCGCCATCGTTGTATATATCCCTTTATCTTTGCACAAATAATTGGCGGCCACTACGATGCCTTTTCGTTCTTCCGGGTTTCCTGCGATGATCACCGGCTTGTTTTTCAGCGCCGGATTTTCCGCCATTTCCACGCTGGCAAAAAACGCATTTGCATCAATATGGAGAATAACGCGTCCATTTTTCGGATAAAAACCTTCCATGTTTTCACCTCCCAAGGAAAAAGTTGTCATCGTTTCTATGCAAAAGTTATGAAAAAGGTATAATTTTCCCATTGAATGCAGGGAAGATTTACTGTGAATGTTAAAAAAATCGTTATGTTTATTTTAACATCGTTTCTCGTTTTATCGGTATTTAGCCAATCAGGCAATACCGATAAAACGAAAACAGGGTATGTCAGTCTGTCAAGCGGTACATTACATGTCAGAAGCGGTCCCGGAATAAATTATAAAGTTGTCGGTTCTTTACAAAACAATTCGCAAGTTACTGTTTATTCCCAAACAAAAAGCGGCTGGTCTGAAATTCGGTATAATAGCAAAAAAACGTTTGTCGCCACGAAGTATTTACGTTTTTATAGTTATAAAATGGATTCATCAAAAGCGCAAAGAACGGCAAGACGGTCTCTGAATTAACAAAACTGGACAAAAAGTAAGCACGATTAACCCCATGGCCTCCGCCATGGGGTCTTTTCTCAATCAAATTCTTTATATACTTTCCCAAACTTCAAGACGTCATAAATCGCTTTCCCGTCACTCGGGTTTTCTTCTCCATATTCCACCGGAAGGAGCGCAAAAAACACAAGATAGACCGAAAAGTAAACAAACTGATAAAAAAACATATGTACCGGAAGAATACCAGCGTGAATAAAGCCATTGACAATCAAAATGGATAAAATATTAAAGATAGAACCGCCTGCGTAAATAAGCGCATGCTTCCACCGGCGTTCACGTCTCAGCTGATCGTATCGGCAGGCAGAATCAATGAAATAAAGTTTGCGGATTTCAATGTTTTTCAATTGAAACAGCTTGCCGCCCCGGCCAATAATTAACGATGTTTTACTGCCGAACAAATACGCAAAGAATGCATGTCCACCTGTATGAATGAGCAGCGTCAACGGAAGAGTTATAAAAAACGCCCACATGAATGTACCCATATCGCTTAAATTAAACATGCTGAAAACTCCTTTTTAAAATCATATTCGTAAGGAGTTTACCTCATCTATCTGTATTAAAACGCCGGACATCAAAATGAAATAATTTTAATGTCTCTTTTTATTTTGAATAATATATTGAAGTCCTGCGTAAGCCGTTTGAAACGTCTGAATATGGTGTTCAAGCCGGCCAACCGTCTGTGCCAATTTTGGTTTAATGCCCGTGATAATGCATTCCGCTCCAATTAACCGGAGACAGTCAGTCAATTTTTGAATATGGTGATGAATCGCGTCATCCGCTATGAACAGACCACTTAAATCCAGCAGCACATACTGAATACGATGCTGTGTACATTCTTCCAGAACTGAGATAATCATCCGGTCTGCGCGTTCCGTGTCAAATTCGCCAATTAACGGCAAAGAGATGGTCTTTTCCCAAATGTGAATAATTGGAACGGAGAGGGCATGAATAAGTTTTTCTTTTTCCGCTTCTTCTTCCGCTTTTGTTGTGACATCCGTCAACATGACAATATAGCCGTTTATATGGCCGTGTTCATTTTTCATCGGCGTCACAACTATGTCTGTCACAATCCGGTCTTTAATTGTAATACGCGTCCGGTGGCTGTCTTGAAGTGACTTCATTACTGCTTGCTGCCGTTTTGGCGATGCGTGGAACTGATCCATATTCATGCCGATTATGTCATCAACACTCGTTAAGCCGTACAATGGCGCAATGACGGTCAACAAATTTGCGGCATTCGCATTCATCCATTGAATGTTATACGTCGTATCCGCAATCAAAATGTTATCCCCCACACTATCCAGTACATGTATTGCGGACAATTGCTCAGGAATGTAGCCTAAAGCACTCATATGTCTCCCCCTTATCTATAGTATGATCATTATTAAAAAAGACTCCGTGATCGCTCAAGGAGTCCTAATCGGTTAAATTTCGATATCAACGACGATGCTGTCGAGCCGGCCCACTTCACGGATAAAAGCTGCCACTGCTTGATGTTCGGGATGCGGTCCATAGGCCTCAAGTGCTGCTTTGTTTTCAAAGCGCGTTGTCAGCACCACTTGATAGCCTTGATTTTTTTCTGAGAAATTAATGCCTGCTTGAATGTCAATCACACCATCAAGGTGCTGCTCAAGCGCTTTAAACCGTGCAGTCACTTCCTCAAGCTGTTCGACAGTCGTCGTCTCCGCAAATTTAACAAGTACGATATGATCAATCATGTTATGTCCTCTTTTCATAAATCAATATAATGTGAATATATCATTTTTACAACCGGCGGTAAACATTTGTTCCTTTACCCCGGTTTTCTTTTCGATAATTGACGAAACCATTGTTCATCATTCGTCATAATGGCAAGTGCTATAATATTGAAAAGCAGGCATTGTTTTTCGAAATATAATCGTGATGTGTGAAAATGAAAAATTCAGAAGTGTTATTTGGATATGGAGCTTTAGCAGCGGTTTTGTTTATGATTGGTGTTTTTCTTTACTGATTGATTCACGAAAGGAAGAAAAAATACAAAAAATAAGTTGATTGAGTAATTTGACTCAACAAAAGAATCCCGCCATCAATAACAGATAGGGGACTTAAAAGACTCAGATTAAAGTAGTTATTTATTTGGCTTATCCTTTGCTGGTACTTCTGCAGGCGGCTTTATTGGTGTTTCTGCCGGTGATTTTGCTGGCGCTTCTGCTGGCGGCTCTATTGGTGTTTCTGCCGGTGATTTTGCTGGCGCTTCTGCTGGCGGCTCTATTGGTGTTTCTGCCGGTGATTTTGCTGGCGCTTCTGCTGGCGGCTCTATTGGTGTTTCTGCCGGTGATTTCGTTGGAGTTTCCGGTGGTGGTTTTGGTGTTTCTGCAAAATCGCTCATATCGATTCTCCTTACCTATTGACAGCGTTTAGTATAATTAATTAACTTTATCCTTGTTTTTTAAACTTATTTTTCAAAAAAAAGAAAAAGACCGATTGAGATCAGCCTTTTTGTATGTCTTCTAAGTCATACTTATAACTTTTAATTTATCCTTACTCACATTCAATTTCTTGCTTAATTCTTCTTTAACCAGCATACTTACACCGCTATCTGAGTCCGGGTTTATTTCCACCTGTTCATATTTCTGCCGGCCTTCTGGCATCCCATTAGAGTCCAAAGGGTAATAACTCACTTTAATTTTCACTACATCATCTCCATGTATCTTATATTCGACAAAAGGAGATAATTTCCTGCCTCTCTCGCCCCCATTTAAGTGATATGATTATTAGGGCAAAGTATCATTCATTTCTGTTAAAATAGAATTGCGAGTACTATTTTAACGGTCGGGGGCTTTTTCTCGGCTTTTTTGTATATTTTCTTTCGAAATGGGCATGCTGGAGGTGTAAGGAACCCATCCTTCCACTCCTATATCAACCTTTTTATGCCGGGGATCTCCTCGGCTTTTTTTATTTTGTTTGTATAAAACTTTCTGAACCAGGTCATACTGTTGGTGGTAAGGCAGTCCCAGCCTTCCAAGCTATATTCCCATTAACACAGTGCAGTCAGAGCCCCCTCTGGCTGTTTTTTCATGCAAACCCCCACGCCTCAAGTCTTTCCGGCGTCAAATCCTGATACCCCTCAAGAATATACCCATCACTCACGCGCTTCTCCATAAACCACATATATTGCGCCTTGCTGAGATTCCGGTTTGAATTGACCGTGCGCTTTGGCTGAGCTGTTTGTTTCACTTTCGGTAAATAAGCCGGAATTTTAAATTAAAATTAATTGCCCACGATCCAGAAAAATTTCGTCAACTTCACTCTGCAGCCATAAAATCCGCTTTGCACGGTATTGCTCACATAACGGATTGACGTGATACCAAAGAAACATTCCCATAATCGTTAAAATGATTGTTTGCGCTGCATTAAGCACCCAAAACATGACGCTTCTTCACCACTTTCGCGTTTATTCCTTGCTGGCTAAGCCGCTTGACGATAATGGCGTATGGCCGGCGGCGCTTCCTTGGGGTATCCTTTTTATCCATACTCATAACCATCCTTTGTCTTTTGCCCTGCTCAGCGTTTCACCCCTAACCTGCTTTGGATTCACCAGATATGCTTCATATAAATGCCGATGGAAGTTTGCTGCAGCCCTCTCCAGCTTGTTTAGCTCAACTGTTAAATCTTTCACCCTGTCTTTTTCTGATTTGCTGACCTCGTCCGGCGGTTTGCACCAGTCAAATTCTTCTGACCAGATCTGATCGTACACATCACTCCACTTCTTTAAAAGGAAATTTGTCTTCTAGTGTATGAAGAAAGGTTAAGCAAATTCATCCTTCTGTTTGCGCGGCGCTATCTCGTAGCTGGTGATCACAACTTTTGTGCCGGTATAACGGGACAGAATTTCTTCAATCACGGCCTTTACTTGTTCTGCTTTTTCCGGCGTGAAGTCAATCGGCTTGAGAATAGGCTTTTTCACTAAATGACCGCCTCTCGTAGTTGAAATTTGTGGGCTGGCTTAATACTATGCCTCCCTTTATTCCGATATGGCTGGATAAAATTCTTTCCAAAATGATTTTCAAGTTCTCCGCTTTTTCGGGAGTTATTCTGATTGGTTCGAGTGACTTTCTCAATGAAATTCTTCCTTAGCTGACTTCTTTAGATTTAACATTTGCATTTTCCGCTACAGCAATTGGTGTTCGGAATTTTGTCAGCTTATATGATCCAAATTTGAATAAGAATGTAATGACAAAGAAGTTGTATATCAGGATGCATTGAATACTACTATGAGTTAAGGACTGCTTGCTAATGAGGTGAAACGAATGAAAGTCGCTCTTTATATACGAGTATCAACGGAAGAACAGGCGCAGCATGGGTATTCCCTTGCTGCCCAGGAAGAAAGGCTGCGCGCCTACGCGATGTCCCAGGACTGGAAAATCGTAAAGGTCTACCGAGATGAGGGCCGGTCAGCGAAGGATTTAAAACGGGATCAATTGCAACGAATGCTGACAGATTTAAAAGTTGGTTTATTTGAAGTGGTCCTAGTTTATCGGCTCGATCGTCTCACGCGCTCGGTCCTTGATCTATACGAGCTGCTTAAAATTTTCGATCAGCATGACGTAAAATTCAAGTCAGCGACAGAGGTTTATGATACGACAACAGCAATCGGGCGCTTATTCATTACCCTTGTAGCCGCACTGGCACAATGGGAGCGTGAAAACCTTGCTGAACGTGTTAAATTCGGTATGCTGAAGAAAGCGAGTTTAGGCGAATGGATGGGCGGCATCATTCCTTATGGTTATGCGTTTGATGGAGAGTCTTTTCGTGTAATCAAAAATGAAGCAGATATTATCAAAAAAATATTCAAGATGGGGAAAACAAAAGGCATGGAGAAGATAGCCAGCATATTAACCAAGGAAGGTTATCGCACAAAAAAAGGCTTTAATTGGAGTGGTTTTGCGGTGCATTATATTCTGAGAAATCCTGTTTATATCGGGATTTTCCGCTATAATGACGGCAGTGGAAAAACATATCAGTCTTTAGAAGAGCAGCGGACATTTAAGAGTGATCTCATTGATCCTATTGTTACAGAAGAAGAATTTTGGGACATACAGAAGATCCTTGATAACCGAAAACAGCAATACGGAAAATCATTAACCGGCAAGTATTACTTTACCTCTGTTCTGCGTTGTGGCAAGTGCGGAGCTTATATGACCGGGACCGCTTATAAATATAAAGAAAAAAACGGGGAAATAACGAAGACAAAATATTACCGCTGTTCGAACAAAGTGAGGACGAAAGGCTGCACCATGCCTCAAATACAGGAACGCAGATTAGCGGAAGAGTTGATACGCGTATTTGATGATTTGACCAAAAGCTGGTTTTCAAAGCCGCAGGCAAAGCAAATTGTTGATTTAGATGAAAGTGCAAAGGATGCCGCTAAAAAACTTGATAAAATAAGAAAAGCAATCGATAAATATAAATTAATGTTCATCAACGATCTTATCGATATTGAAGAATTAAATAATCAGCTCTCGGTTTTGAAAACACAAGAGGAAAATTCGACTGCTGAATTGAATAAACAATCCGAGCTGAAAAATGCGACCGAGCTCTCCCCGCAAGAATTAGAAAATCTGATTTATCATTTTAAGTCCGTTTGGGATATTGCCGAGGACGAAGAACGCAAGCAGTTAATCACGTCTATCTTTTCAGAAATTGTAATTGATGCTAAGGTGGGATCTTCTTATGGACCAGGGACATCCAAGCATTTTTGGCTCGTTAGTGCGAAATAGCGGGAATGCCAAGGGCATATATGCTTTTACCTAGGATAGGGAGATCAATCATTGCATCCCAATCTTCTTTCGCAAGGGTTAAGCCAACTGCCATAATGTTTTTGCTTTCAACAACCTCAAGCGCCGGTTTCATGGCTGTTATCCGTTTGTCCAAATACGTAGATACCTGTACTATATACACTTCATTCCGCAGCCTGGAAAAATCGCGGATAAATCCGATAATCTGTTCTTGCCCATTCGCAATAATAACCCAGTCACCAGGTTTAAGCATGTGTCCCCCCTCCTCGCCGCCACTGCTATTAATATTAGATGCATGCGGTCACATGAATGCGCTTGTTTTTAGCATTGATTTTAAATTTTCGATTTAAATACTTTACGTACTTTCCGCATAAAAAAGGTGCTGTTTCCGTCAAGTTTACCTGACTGGAGACAACACCTTTTTTTATTCCGGAGAAGACATTCCACCTGCACCGGCAGAAAGATGATCTGGACGAACTTGAAAATGTTGATTTTCATTTACTTTTTCATCCACCGGCATTATTTTCAGTTGAATTCCAAGATCCTTTAATGCGTTTATAACAGTAGATTCGATAGTAGGATGGGCTGTTTCATCAAATAATAGTTCCACTAATACTTTTTTCATTCAATTGCCTCCCCTTTTATTTGTAGAAGGAGTATTCCACCTGCTTATTTGTTTATTCTTCTTGTCCTGCGTTTTTTTCGAGAAATTCATAGCCGGATACAGTGACTGAACATTCATCTTCAATCAAATAGCCAACAATTTCTTTCCCTTCTCCGGACCGCTTTACGGTAATTCCTGTGGCTAGGTTATTGGAATCGAGAAAATGAAGTGCTTCCCCGAATAATTCAAGATCTGTGTCCCCCTGCTCTGGTTTCATACCGTTTTTCATCGTATTTAATATGTGTAATGCCCGCTTTTCTACTTGCATGACTGGTCACTTCCTTTTTTCATTTTCAGTATCATTCTTTTCCCGTTTTTGTTTTATTGTATGCCTTTTTTTAAAAAAAATATTTGAATTTTGCACATAATGTATTAAAAAGGAATATCCTTTCTGAAACGGCTTATACTATTGATGTTTATTTATTTTCAAAAAGGAGTGGATTTCTTATGTTCAAAACGAGGCAGCGTGATTTTTTGTATTTCTTTGTTTATGGAGCAAGTGTGTTAACCGTTGCTTTCTTGCTTTCGACTGAGCATCATGGTACGATTTCAAACATCGGATAAACGTGTGGGTCTGCCGCGATATGTTCCGGATAGATAAATCCTGCTTCAGTTCGCGGAAACCGGATCCCTATTTGCCCAAAACATTGGTCGACAAATTCTGAACAAATATACTCTTCGTTTTCTTTATGCCGGCCGATTCCGAGCTTAATTCTGGTTAAAATCCGAATTAATTCTACTAGATCATAATTTTGGTTAAGAGAGTCAATGGCTTTTCCAATCATATTTTGTAAAATAGACCGGTCAAAAGAAGAGTCAATTAATGTTTCATGACGCGCTGCGTAAAGCGCTCCTTTGTACTTCTTTCCCGTATTTTCATAGTTCGTCACATAATGCAAGAGCGGGATAATGCGCACGCCGGTATTCTCTACGCTTTCAAATACGAGAATCCGGCCGTGCCATTCAAATAAAAAAGCGACGTGGCTGATAAAAGAATCAGATTCTTTTTTGATAAATTCACTGATTAAATACGTCCCGCTGCAAAACAAAAGATCTCCGGTTTGAATACTTTTTACGGCTTGTTCATAAGGAACCTGGATGATTCCTTGAAACTTTTGTGTCCTCACTGCCCAGCCTCCTTTGAAAATAATCCCCGTCATTTATACGATATGCTTTATTTTCTAAGTTGTTATGAACAAACCTTCACTTTTTTGCCGATTTGTCCAAGAAGCATTTTTTCCCACAAGAAAAGCCAGAGCTGCTCAAGCGCTCTGGCTTTTCTTGATTAAAATACTTTTTTCTGATCCCGCTCGCCTTTTAAAATCTCAACTGCTTCCCGAAAGCGCTGGGAATGAACAACTTCTCGTTCTCTTAAAAAGCGAAGTGAGTCATTTAAATCCGGATCGTCGGACATGTCGATAATCCATTGATATGTCGCTCGCGCTTTTTCTTCTGCCGCGATATCCTCATATAAATCAGCAATCGGATCCCCTTTTGCCTGAATATAGGCAGCGGTGAACGGCACACCTGCTGCATTGTTGTAAAAAAGGGCACTGTCATGGCTGACATAATGCTCAGCCAAGCCCGCGTCACGGAGCTGCTGCGGCGTTGCATCTTTTGTCAGCTTATAAATCATCGTTGCAATCATTTCCAAATGGGCAAACTCTTCCGTCGCTATATCATTAAGAAGTCCAATTACTTTACCAGGAATGGTGTAGCGCTGATTCATATAGCGAAGCGCGGCCGCCAGTTCCCCGTCCGCCCCACCATACTGCTCCATTAAATATTTCGCCAATGTCGGATTGCACGTACTGACTTTTACCGGGTACTGCAGTTTTTTCTCATACGTCCACATTCCGTTTCCACCTTTTCCACTTTTTTAGACTTGCCAAGGCCACGGGGACTCGCTCCAGGCCCAATCGGTTTGCGAAGGATTCAAACTGCCTTGCTGCAAAGGGCCAAATTGAGATTCAAACGCCCGTTTCAGCTGTTTGCTGTATTGGGAAAATTGGTTATATTGACCAATTGCCTGCTGGTCTGTCGGGTGTGTATCTAAATAAAGCATTAATTCCATTACAACAAAATCGGCTGTCTGAATTTCTTCTAGCTGTTTGTAGTATTCTTTAGGAAGAGGTTTAGTCACGGGACTTTCCCGCTCCTTTCCGGTATGGATTATCATAATAATCATAAAAAACTTTCCAAAGCGTTCCTTTTCTCAATGCATCAGCAGGAGAAAATTGCGGAAGATCCGACGGCTGAAAGCCTAAATATAAATTGGGGGGGGTGCTGTAATACTTGCGTCCGATCGGCGGACACGGATCAAAAGGGCTATGAGGCGGAACATATGATTTTGCACTCGTAAAAGGCTGCTGGCTTTTCACAATTTCTCCTCCTATCAGTTGTCCATTGTATATATGTATGTCTATCATTGCCCAATATGAATAGGAAGAACCGCTGCCTGAAAATAGAGAAAAACAGTTTTTCTTTTTTTGTTTTAAGGGTACAACATACAAAAAGGAGCGATTCTAGATGAATATTGACTATCAGCGTCTTTACGAAGATTACTTAATTTCTACAGAAGAAAAAACGAGACAGCTTGAGCTTGATGAATTTGAAGATGAAAAGCAGCACATGGCCAACTGGCTGCAGAAAGTCCGCGGAATGACGCCAGAACAAGCACAAACCGTCATTAAACATTCACCTATCAGCAAACAAATCGAACATGCGCATAAAAGAAAAAGCGATACATCGAACCGTTAAAAAATGAATGATATAAACGCCCGTCACCATAATGATCGGGCGTTTTTTCAATACGCTCTCTACTCATTTTTTTAAAAATCATAAACTATATAAATTGAACAAAGATTCTTACTTTAGAAAACAGTGACTGTTTAGGCTGGTGTGTTTCGTATAGGTGCAAGGATGATCACCGATTTGTTTTGGAATCCATCCTGCTCAACAATCCCTTATGTGCGCAAGCATGAGTCGGTCTTGTGGAGGTTTTTGAACAGGGGCCGATAGGTGAAGCTGGCCGGACTTCGCGTTCCACGGGCAGTGCGCTTTGCTCTTTAAATGGGGCATCGTTTCGTTTTAAATTGAAGCCTGCCAGCCCTCCCCTTTTCTTCTTTATCCCTTACTCGTCAAAAAGCAGAGGCGGTGGGTGTGCGGCGCAGACTCCAGTGGGACGCGGGCCCGATGAGATCGGTGGAGCCGCGGCGGAAACGAGCTCAGCGCCTGCCTAAGGGAACGCGAAGCCGTGCGCCCGCCGCCATTTCGGCTCCTGTCAAAAGCATCAAGCCAAAACGGCTCTCACACAAAAGCAAAGGTGAAAAATAGTGATGAAGTTGTTTTTTTAGGCAGGCTACTCTTTAGTTATCAGTTACTGCCGCTTCTGTTATTCTAAAAATGAGACATCGATTCTTTTTGTTCAACTTATATAGGGGAATATTTCATTTCCTTTATCCTTGGTTCAATTCCGAGTACCACCTTTTCTATTTATTTTTTGAAAATTGATAAACTAGGGGAATATTTCGTTTATGTGGTGAATAAACTAGATTTACAACACATTACGGTGGTATAGCCAAGCGGTAAGGCGCAGGTCTGCAAAACCTTTATCCTCGGTTCAATTCCGAGTACCACCTTTGCAACACATGCAAAACAGCAGAGGAGCCTGAATATCCGGGCTCCTCTGCTGTTTTTCCCTTAACTTATCCACTTTTCAGTAAACGAATGTCATGAAATGCCTGATGTAAATTCGCTTTCACTTTTAATCCATCGATATTCAATCCAAGTGTTATCATCGTTTGAGCCACTTCAGGACGGATACCGGTAATACAACCAGTACCGACAATTCCAGAAAAGCACTTTTTGCGTTATCAAGTGTCTTCTGATGAAATTGGACGTACGTTAAGCTGAAGTAGTATACTGCATGGTCTAATAATGGATCAAATACAGAAACAAGTTTAAAAATAGATGCAGCAGACAGGTTATTCGCGGCCGCTTCTGTCTCCATGGCTTTCCATATGTATGCACGGTAATAGCTTGTATCTTTCAGAGCTTCATCCAAAGGCGTCCCCAGGCTAAAAAAGTAAGCATCTGTTTCTTTGCCCCACTTCTCTATTTTTTCAAATGAGGTTTGAGAATCTGAATGGTCACGTATCCTTCACCAAGAAGTTCAATAAATTGAGTTCGAATGTCTATAATTTTTTGCTCAATAGTCTTGAATGCCTTTTTTTCTTGTTCAGACATAGACACTCCAGCCATTCTTTCCTGATGAACCGATTTGGCAATTTCTTGTTTTTCTCTCAAAATCGTTTCACCCAATAATTTTAGTTCATCCTTCACGATTCTTCCTCCTTGTCCTTTTTACAATTCATCATCCTCGCTTTTTATTAAAAAACGGATTATGTTTGATTTCCTGTCCAATTGTTGTCACTTGATCATGACCCGGCAGCACATATGTACCTTCTGGCAATAAAAATAATTTTTGGCGAATGCTTTTTAAAAGCTGACTTTCTTGTCCGCCTTTTAAATCCGTTCGGCCGATACCACCTTCAAAAAGCGTATCCCCGACAATGACCAGGCCGGATTCTTTAAAATAAAAGCTTACACTTCCGGGGGAATGGCCAGGCGTTTCAAATAATTGAAAGGTAAACCCGCCAATGGCAAGCTCTTCTTCTTTTGAAAACAAATGATCCGCACCTTTTACGGCAACAGACGCAACACCCTCATACTGTTCAGATCCATTCAATAACGGATTCGAAAGCCACTTTTTCTCTTTTTGATGCACATAGGCCGGAATATTGTACTTTTCACGAAGCACATCTACCGCGCCTATATGATCAAAATGGGCATGTGTCAATAAAATCGCCTGCGGTTTCAGCTTTTTCTTTTGAACAAACTGGTGAATTTTCTTTTCTTCACCACCTGGATCAACGATTAAACAACGTCCTTTTTTATTATAAACAACATACGCATTCGTTTGAAGAAGCCCAAGCGGCAATCGTATCCAATCCAGCATTATTTCTGCCCCCTTTTCTTTTCAGGCAGGTCTTGTAATTGTTCAAGTAGTTCGTCCATCAGCATTTTTTCTTGATGAAAAACAGTCATTTCTTTCAAAGATGTTCTGCCTCATTTCTATTTTAAGCTTTTTTTATTATAGTGTATGGAAACAAAGCCGTATAGCACTTCTTAAGTTCGAGGCTTCACTGACTGATAAGGTATATTTCCTTAATTATTTGGGTATACAGTAATAGGGCCTCTCTTTTTATCCTTTACACGAATTTTTCTCTCTCCTTTCAAGGCAGAGAGAAATTTTGGTGGGAGGTGGTGAAATGAGAAAAATCCAAGGAATCCATCATTTAATGTCTTATCTTAATTCGGCTGCTTTTCCACTGACGGAAGAGGAAATTCATGATCTACTAACAGAAAAGAAGCTTCCTCATAAAAATTCTGCCAGCGGGGTTCTCATTTTTGATTTAGACCACATTGATTGGTGGATCAATGAAAATCAAAGTAAAAAATAAACATAAACGCCTCTTCTTCAAACGAGGCGTTTATGTTTATCCAACTAAAAACGATTGCCAGTGGCATGCCTTCACCTTTTTAGCGTTTTATAAAGCGGTTTGTTTTGGAGCAAAGAAAAGCGCCATGGCGGGTGCTTTTAAAGAACAATGTTAAACTTCACATCTCGCTTATACCTTTTAACGTACCTTTATACACATTTAGTCAACTGTTTCATGAGATGACCGTCTCCCCTGTTAATTCTTCAAACCACTGCTTGTCCTTTGTTAAAAGCGCTAAATCAATGAGCGTCGTCTTATCTTGATATTGATCAAGCAGTGCGGCAGCAGGATTGAGCCGATTTGATTCATAAATACCCTGCTTTGGTTTGCGCCATTCGATTGCTCCGCCAATTACCCACCCCACTTTTGTGAACTCAACACATTCTCCGTGCCAGCTGTAATTGTTGATGTTGCTCACATATCCAATCGCTGTCGCATCGCCAATTTTAATTGTTCTCCACTCCCCTATTTTCATCAGGGTTTCCTCCCTTTCTTTTTACTTTTTCCTCAAAAAAGGAAATAATATTTGATTTTCTTCACAGTGGGTAAATGTATAATTCAAAATTCCATAAACAAGGAGATTTTCTGTGTCATGGCACCAATTGAACTTTTCGGATGATTTTTATCTGTTTTTTTAATGGTCTATTTCATTGGTTCCCTGCTTTTTATGTTAAGAAAACCAAAGTTGTTTTCGAAATTTGATTACGTTCTTCACAAAAGCAGCATGAGGGAACCAAAAGAAAAAAATAAGCAGGCGCTTCTGGCGTTTTTTATTTTTATTATTTGAATATATGTAAAGAATTGAGGGAATAGACTTCTGTGATGTCCATTCTGACATTGCCAAAGCCAGCCATAAATTTGTATCAACCTTTTATGATCCGCATTTTCTTCTCTCTTCTGATCAGTGTTCAAGCAGGAAATTATTGTGAAATTAAGGAGATGGATTTCATGAGCAAAGACCAACACGTTTCAAAACACGAACAAGGCTGGCAAGTAAAAGGCGCCGGCAACTCCAAAGCAACCAAATTATTCGAGACTCAAAAAGAGGCTCAGGACTTTGCAAAAGGGATTGCAAAAAATCAACAATCAGAAGTGATCATACACGGCCGTGACGGACAGATTCGGGCAAAAGACAGCTATGGAAATGACCCTTTTCCACCAAAAGGGTAACATTTCATTAGCAGGCATACACATCTTTTTCCGAAATAAATTACGTATGAAGCTTTGCTATGGCAGGGCTTCTTTTTTCTGGATCTTCCTATAGAGGCAAACCTGGATATACAAAAAAAAAGCCCGAATCCGCTGTCATTGCGGCCGAACCTTTATCACTTATGCTTAAATATTCGATTGACAACTGTAACAGCCAGTACTGCAGCATCCTCTAATGTGAATAGCTTTTTTTCTCTTCTGCCCCTATGTTCACTCCCGGATACCCGCTTTTCATTTTTTGCGTTTTTGAACTTGCCGAGCAGCTCCATTTCTTCGGGTGATCTAGATGATGCTCCAAAATCAGAAGATGGTTTTCCAAGGAACCATTCCAGCGTTTTGCTCCCATTTAATCGGTTCAAATCGACATTTCCTTTAATGCCGGCCATTTTTCCGCTGTCAGTGTACTGCCAAAGATCACACGGAAATGCCGGTTTATTGCTGCTATAGCGAGGAATCCAATTGAAATCGGCTTTTACTTTGGCCGCTTCAAATGCGGCGTATGTGTGATGACCGACGTATAGGCCGACTTTCTTTGCACCCAAACGCCGGAGTTCATCAATAAACGCTTGGGTGCCGGCTCGCATATCGTTCATTGTTTTTGCTTCCACATCCGCCACCCAAAACAAAGCCTCCTGATCCCCGCGTTTCCAAAAATCGCGTGCTTCCACCTTCGCATCATTTACGGATACAAAACGGCAAAATGCATAATTACCGAATGGAACGTTATTCTTCTTGCATCCGGCCGCATTTGCTGCATACTGGCGGTCGACCGTCGTACTGCCATCCTGAACACGCAAGATGGCCAGGGCAATATTTTTTCTAGCTGCCGCCCAATCGATTATTCCTTGGTGATGTGATACATCTATAATATTGCTCATTTTCCCTCTTCACTTCCATTTAAAAAATATATTAACCCAAAATATATTAACCAATTTTGCTGGAATCTATAGCTCGAGAGAGTGTGGATGTAATTATGATTTGATCAAAATCAAGTCCGAGTTGGACCGCAGTTTGCGCTATTTCAGGCCGAATTCCTGAAAGAGTTGTTTTTACCCCGATTAATGCCAAAGCTTCGACTAAATGAAAAAGTTGTTGTGCAACCATCGTATCAATCATAATAACACCCGATAAATCGATCAGAAGACAGTCCACTCTTTTTTCAGAGCATTGTTTTAATGTTTTTTCGAGTATTAATTTTGCACGTGCTGTGTCGATATCTCCAACCAATGGAAGCAATCCTGTATGGCGATTAAGGGTAATCACTGGTGAACTGAGTTCATTAATCATTTCTTGTTGGCATTGCAATCGTTTTACCGAAAATTCATGATGCTCTTCCATAAACCAAATCACGACTTTATCGATCGTGTTGATCACTTTTTTATTCCATAAATCGATAAATTCCTGTGAATATTTTTCTTTGTTTGAAAAAACAAACTCTTTTATAAAATGTAAGTATTGGTCGCGCGTTCTAAAAAACTCTCTCACGATAAAATGAATAGGCGTGGATAAATGCTGCTCATCTTTAGCAATTTGAATAACCCAATTTTCAAAGCCTGATAAAAAAGTCGATTCTTCTTGAACAAACAACTGGCAGAACTGCAAATGAAATTCGTAATTTTGTTTTTTTAACAGCTCGACAGCATTTGAATCAGTGGCCGCATATACCCCATGTGGGTCACTCTTATCCAAGGAATCGTACCATTCCTCCGTCAGCTGTGCAGCTTTCTCTAATAAAAATTCATGTAATTCTTGGACTGGATACATTCATTTTCCCCCTGAGGCTAAATAAAATGAACACCCGTTATTTTAACTTGTTTTCGGCAATTAATCTATGTTCATTTTAACAATAGAAAATATATCGTTAAAATGAACCCATCAATTCTTCAAGCCACTGCTTTTCCTTCGTTAACAGTGCTAAATCAATCAAATCTGTCATATCCTAATATTGATGCATCAGATTTTCCGGCTGCAGGCTGGCTGGCCTGGCATCGGTTTCCGCACTCATTTGCACACCGACAAACACGCTGCTATTACTGGTTCGACCCGTTCTCCATACCAGCTGTAATTGATGACAAGTTCACTTCTTGCATCAACAATGCTGACTGTTCGCCACTCTTCAATTCTTAACAAGGCAGCTGCTTCTTAAATCACTTTTTTGATGTCATTGATAAGGAGGTTTACACATGTTACCTATTGAAATTTTCGGTTGGTTTTTATGTGCATTATTAGCGGTAAGCTTTATCGTTTCGCTCATCTTCTTGCCGAAAAACTCAGAACTAGATACGAAATCCGATAATACGTTTCAAGAAAACAAGCCCATAAGACGAAAAGCAAAAAATGACCATTTGTAAAGCGCTTAGGTGCTTTTTTGATTTACCATTTGGGCGGACTTTACCGTTAAGAACAGATTAAAAGTACGCCCGGAAATTTTCTTCCAAGACTCAAAATCGATACTTTGGGAATCATATTCAGGAAGAGCTTTCCCATATGGATATGAAAATGATGAACAAAACTTTAAAAATGGAATGTAAAGGACTGAAATTATGCTGAACAAAGCCCGCTTAGCCGATTTCCGTACAGAGTTAACGAACAGAAAAAAGGAATTAGAAGCCCACTTTGAGGATAATGATCATTTCCAATTACCAAGAAGCTTGTCTGACTCCACGAGAGAATTATCCGTTTATGACAATCATCCCGCTGATATCGGAACTGAGTTATTTGAGCGAGAAAAAGATATTGCGCTGGATGAACACTCCAGATTTGAATTGCAGGATATTGATACAGCCTTAGAAGCCATTCAAAATGGAACATACGGCATTTGCAAGATCTGCAAAGAAGAAATTCCAGTGGAGCGTCTAGAAGCTGTACCAACAACTTTGTTTTGTGTTAAGGATTCACAAGACCAAAATGTTTCCCGTGACCGGCCGATTGAAGAAAAGGTCTTAACCCCTCCCTTTGGGAAATTTGATATGGATGAAAAAGATGAAAATGTTGCCCATGATGCAGAGGATTCCTGGCAGGAAGTCGCTCAATATGGAACATCCGAATCTCCATCAGATTTTGCTAATCCTCCTGAAGACTACGGCGATATGTACGTAGAATCCCAAGAAAATATAGGCTATGTAGAGGATTACGAAAATTTTGTTGCGGTAGATATTACTGGCAAAGAAATAAAAGTATATCCTTCTAAGGAACATGAAAATTATGAGGATATATTAGATGAAGAAGGCATCATGAGCTCCATCGGTGACTTGCCTGCATCTGAGCAAGAGCCTTATACCAAGAAAGACTGATTAAATAACCCACTATAAATACAGAAACATGGAATTTCATCTTTTTTTATTTTCCAACAGGGACGATGTGATTTTGTTGTGATGAAAAACCAGCTGTGATCTTTGGCGGGGTGACAGCTGGTTTTTTATATTCAAATCCGTTCTTTATGTATGTTTCTCACAGTGATGATTGGACCAAATTGAGGAATTAATCAATATCATTACACCTGATTAAGCCAGATCCTGAAGCCGCGAAAGTATTACAGGAAATATTGGGCGGACACTTTGGCGAAATGCGAACAATGATGCAGTATTTCTTCCAAAGTTCGAATTTTAGAGGTAAGGACACACAATTTCGCGACTTGCTTCGTGGTGTTTTCTTAGAAGAAATTGCCCATGTAGAGCTTGTTCAACACACAATTAACCAATTATTAAATGATTCCGGTGAATCCGCTGTTCCAGGCGATGCAGGCGTCGATCAAGCGCCTCTAGACGATGCGGTTAGACATGCTGATCCACACCATTTATCATTCAATGAAGTCCCAAGTAAAGTTCATTTACTCGGGACTTTTTCCGCTGCATCTTTTCAGCGCAGAAAAGTATCTTCTGAATTATTGTTGAGGGTGTCTTCTTCCTTTTATCTTTTCTTCTTTTCCAAAAAGGCGTGAATCAATATTTTAATTTCAAGATTAGGTATTGAATTCCTATTTAAAGGTAAAAGTATTTACTGATCTTTTTAAATGGGAGTGAATAATGATGTTGAAGTTACAAACAGACCTTGAAGGGAAAAATGCATACTTTGGCCATGTACGGGATATGTTTAAAGACCTCGGATATGATTTAGGAGGAAACTGGGATTATGATAAAGGAAGCTTCGATGCCATTTTATCGCGTGAAGGTGGAGAAGTCATTTATATCCGAATTCCTTTTACGGTTTTGAAAGGCGCACTTGATGAATATAATGCCTGGATTGAGTTTCAAACGCCCTTTGTTATCAAGCATGTCTTAAACATTGGCCTGGATAAAGATGAAAATTCATTGCTGGCCGCTTCAGGGTTTAATCAATTCCAAGATCCTGTTGATCCGGACGGACAAATAAAAAATAAAAACAAATGGGAAGACGCCGGGGAACAAGCGGTGAAACGGATCATCAGTTATTTTAATGATGGGCTGAGCGCCAGCTGATCATGTATTGGGTACTGCTTTTTCTAATATGTCCTTCTCTTTTAAGGCAGCAGTGAATAAGATAGAGTATCAAGGCAAAAAGGGGGCTTAATTTGATCCACACAGTTAAGCCCGGTGAAACGCTTTCCTCAATCGCTGGAGATTATCGTATTTCATTAGGATCTCTTATTGCTGGCAACCCTGGAATTACACCCAATTTGATTTATGTTGGACAGCGAATTGTTATTCCAGGCTTTCCTTCTCCGGCAACAATCCCTTTTTCCATTTCTATCTCCCTCTCAAACAGAACCCTGACATTGCTTTATCAGGGACAGACAAGAAAAGTGTATCCGATTGGGGTTGGCAGAATGCTTCATGAAACGCCTATAGGAGACTTTATTATTATTAATAAAGCCCCTAACCCCGGAGGACCTTATGGAACGATGTGGATGAGCTTATCTAAAAAGGGCTATGGGATTCACGGCACAAATGATCCGTCATCGATTGGAAAGTATGTCTCAAGAGGCTGTGTCCGCATGTATAATCAAGATGTAGAAGAGCTTTCCAGAACAATCCCGATTGGAACCCTCGTTTCTATCAGGCCATAGCGTATTTTAACTTAAACTCACAAGACATTTCGGAACACATTCCTTCGATTTATATTTGCCTTTTTCCTATTCAATAGATGGCCCGGTGCTCAAACGAGTCCCGGGCTTTTTGTTTATATACGGTGTCTTTGGAAACGAACCGATATTTCCCTCATACTTATCACCGTTTAAGACGACTGGATCCTTTGTTAAATACATCATTTCTGTCATCTCTCTCATGAATGACTGAAATATTCCAATAAAGCGAATCATTGTTTTTGACACCGCTCTAACAGGTTTCTTGTACCCTGTTTCCTCACGTAAAAGCTGAATAATTTCTTCCCCAGTAATCGGATGTACTGCGGGGATATTCCAGTTTTGATTGTAAGTATCTTCTCGAAAAGCGAGCTGCACCATTGCTTTTGCGCCGTCCAGCGTGTAAAGAAACTCCCGGGCCACTTTTTTATCGCCGACAAAGTTTGCCGTTTTATTCTGAGCAACACCTTTAAGTGTTTCGTGAAGGATCGTATTTTCCGCATTAGGTCCATAGATATCCGGCATATGAACAATCAACGAAGGAGGGCTGCTGTTTTTCAACTTATTTTCCATAGCTAAACGGATTTTTCCTTTTTTCGTATGTGGATTTTTCTTCGCTTCTTCCGCTTCCTCTCCTTTTGGCTGCCGTCCATACACATAAATATTGTCTACAAGAGCAATTTTTGCTTTGCTTGTTCAACTAATTCTTTCACTAATGCATAACCGATCCCGCCTGTTGCACCTAACACCATTGCTTTTTTCATCATTGTTGCCTCCTTTTAATTAACCACTGGTCAAATAAAACCAAAAAAATATAATTGACTGCTCTAAATCAAAAAGTTAATTTAGAGCATTGTTCTATTCAGTTAACCTTTTTAAAATGAAATCCACATGTGCTTGGGCAGCTTCCCGCGCTTCCTCAAACCTGTCAACGTATCCACAATAATAAGA
Source organism: Domibacillus sp. A3M-37 (assembly GCF_024213455.1). Lineage (NCBI taxonomy): Bacteria > Bacillati > Bacillota > Bacilli > Caryophanales > Bacillaceae > Domibacillus > Domibacillus sp. A3M-37. The sequence continues at coordinate 31,791 of NZ_JANAVL010000015.1, forward strand.
AACAAAACCATGTATGGCTAAAAATGCGGACCAGACGTCTTTTATCGCCAGACTTTTACTGCATAAAAACTGAACTGCCTGAGCAAATTTTTGATAGCTAAGGTTAGCGGCCTCTTGGGATAAGCCATCTACCTCTGAATTCCTTACCATAAACATGATTTCATACTGGCTTTGATGATTTAAACCGAATTCAATAAAGCGAAGAAATACGTTATAAAGCTTGGCTGCATCATCTTCAGGACCTTGAACGGTTTCGTCTAAGCGCTTATTTAATTTGGAAAAATCATCTTCTACAATCGCATAAAATAACTCAGCTTTATTTTTAAAATGGTAGTAGATCGCACCGTGGCTGCAGCCCAGCTGCTTAGCGATATTGCGCATCGAAACATGTTGAAAGTCTTTTTCAACAAATTGATTTCGTGCTTCCTTTAAAATCATTTCTTTTGTCAGCTCTTGAGAAGCTGGCTTTCGTGGGGACATCCTGTCACCTCCTTTATTGACCACTGGTTAATTAGATTATAATACCATTTTTTCATTTTAACAAGAGTGAGATGAGAAACATCGGTGCATTCCATTTATTGAAGAACGCGGATTTAGACATCAAATGGCAGGCGTTTCGCAAATGATTTAGTTTATAGCGTGTATGACGCACTGATTGAAACTGCTCCGGCTAAAACCCGGGCATTGTGAAAAGAGCACTCGTATGGATGCTCTGCTGCTATTTATTCAATTCCTTATAAGCTAAAACTTTTAGGGCTACTAGCTCTTCTTCCGTTAATTTGCTTTCAAAAGAGTATCAAATTAATTGAAAATCTCTTCAAGGTCCTACAAAATCTCTCATCAGATTCTGACAATGATGACTGCATTAATAGCTGGCGTTCCATCTGCAGCTTTCTCAACAGCAACCACTCCATAAATTGTAACCGTACTTCCTTCCTCCACTTCCGTTTTAGTCGAGTTTATGATTGTAAATGTCCCGTCATCCGCCTCAAGAGAGAATGTACCCATTATACCTGGTTCTGTCACCTGTATGACTTGACCCGTCACTGTCACCTTTTTCTCTACCGGCGGCTGATCGACATTTAATTCGGTAAAAAGGGCAGGTTCAGCTTCTTCTCTCATTAGTTCAGCTAGCTCTTCTTCCGATGGTTCTTCAATAATTGCTGATGCTCCTCCTGGAAAAACACCTTGCACAAGCTCCTCTTCTTCCGACGAACAGGCATTTAACATTCCAATAACAACTATTGCTAAAAACCATCTCTTCATCTCATTTCCCGCCTTTTGTTTTTCTATCTTTGTCCTATAGGATATTTATTAAACAAAGAGACTCATAAGAACACCAAGAAGCAATAATGGTTATAAAGAATCTTTTAAAAATTAACAACATTCGTCATCTCATGATTCAGGCCGCACAGCAGCATGGTCTTTGCAATCCAGAAACGTTACGGTACAGTGAGAAATCGGAATAGACACTAAACATATCGAAGTCTTTCTCTGCTCGTAAATCACCTAACATTCTTTTTTATTAGGAAGAGCGGGTTTTCTATCCATCTATATGGACCTCTGCTTTTCAAATATTGGTTTATGGCATAACATAAATAAGTACTATAAAAAGACCCTTTTAAATTTTATTGTTGATTACCGTTTTTACCATTCATCATTGGATTACCTTTGCAGTAGTACGTTTTTTATCCTATAATGATGCGCTCTTTTGGATAGTGATACGGATGTTTGACTGGTTTGCCTCCCATAAAGAATAAGAAGGTAAACATCCCGATTTTCCCTATAAACATTAAAATCATGATCACGACCTTCCCAGCAGTACTCAAATCCGGTGTAATGCCAAGCGAAAGACCTACGGTGCCAAAGGCAGAGGAAACTTCGAATAAAATTTCCATTAAGGAAAAGGCAGGTTCAATGCATGCAAGAACGATAACTGCCACACTGCACAGTATCATAGCTGTTGTGAAAACGATGAATGACTTGATGATATCTTCATCATCGATCTCCCTTTTGAATATTTTTATTGTCCTGTTTCCATTCGCATAGTTGTAAATGGCAAGCAGCATCACAGCAAACGTGGTTGTTCTTATCCCACCGCCGGCACTGCTGGGGGATGCCCCTATGAACATAAAGACACTCAGTAACAAAATGGTAGGTACCGAAAATTTATTGATGTCGTTGATAGCCATTCCGCCAGTCCTCGAAGATATCGAATAGAACAAAGAATGAGCGAAGGATTGATACCAAGTCTTATCTGAATATAAATGACTGTACTCAAACAGATAGATGAAAATGGCTCCAATTACGATCAGTATGAAGAAAGTTGCGGTTGTAATTTTTGTGAACAAGCTGAACCGGAATGGCATCTTTCCCCTATGCCGCCTGAACCACTGACTCACCTCCATTAGAACAGGGAATCCAAGGGATCCGATAATAAAGAGTACTGAATTAAAGGTCAGAACAAAATAATCGTTTGCAAACGGAATTAGTGATTTTCCTGTGATATCAAAACCAGCATTTGTCGTAGCAGCCACAGAGGCGAAGAAACCCTGCAAATAAGCCTCTGGCCATGTTGGGAAATACTTCAAAAAATACGTACCCAATACAACAGCCCCAAATAGCTCAATTATGACAAAGAAAAAGAAGATCATTCGTATGAGCCGAACAATTCCGGAAAAAGTCGGGCTGTTTTGTTCTGTCGTCATGAGAATTCTTTCTCTGAGCCCTATTCTCTTTCGTGATACAAGCCATAGTATTGTTCCGAAAGCCATCCATGACCCCAATTCCACCAAACTGGAGGATGATTGAAAAAATGAATGTACCGGGAACACTAAGCAGCTGGCTTATATCTACCGTAGATAATCCTGTTACAGTTACCGCACTAATAGAAATGAAGACTGCATCAATAAATGCGAGCTCTGCATTCTCATAGGCTCCATTAAAGAACGTTGTTGATTTTCTTGAACAGGCTGGCGGCTTGGTTGTTATACTAAAACAAGAAGGGAATCATTCGTAGAGGAGACAAAGCATGTTTGAAATCAAAACCTTTTTAGAGAAGCATTCATATGAACGTCCAAACTTAAACAGCCTTGAGTATACAAGAGAACACTATATTGGATTAGAGGAATCATCCAAGTTAAAGGACTACTTTGCTTATAGAAAGTTTACTCCTGAGTATATTCAGGTGCATGTGACCATTCAGTACAAAAATAAAGTGTTGGTTGGAATCGACGCAGTAAATGGATTAGATTTGTGGGAACAGACTTATTTAGATGCGATTGAACAATATGTAGAAATGCGCAACGCTGAAACGATGTATGGCATTGACCCTGTGATATTGAAGTTAACTGCATTAGATAACAACTTGTTACATTTTCTCATCATCGATGAGTGGGAAACAAAACATATTCACGCCGAGGCTGTGCTCCCTGAAAAAGAGTTTTTAGAAGCCCTTATAACCGAAGCAGAACATTTCTGACAAGTGCTGCTCGATTATAAGGTATTTGAAGAAAAAAAGATGCGAGAAACAACTCCAAGTGATTATCCAGCACAAATGATTAAAAAAAAGATTACCTATTATCTTTTTGTTTTCCATTTGATTGCCCGCTGTTCCAAGTTTTTAACAAACTCATCCTTACCATCACTATATCCTTTAATGTCTTAAGGTTTCAAATATCAACAATCTTCTTTAACACATCCTAAAATTAAAAACCGCTCATGAAAGAGCGGCTTCTTCTTCATATTCCTCAATCAATTGTTTGCAGTTTTCCACCTTTTCGTTCATGGATCTTTCTAAACTGTCAGCTCGTTCCGTTTGATCTTGAGCGCGGATTTCCTCAATATAATTCTCCTGCGCTTCCCGAAACGCTTGCATCATTGATTCTAATTCGACCAACAGTCTTTCTTCTTTCGATATTTCAACTTCATACCCATTTTGCAAAGCCGAAACCAACAAAGTCATATTGTTTTCTTTATCTGCCCATGTGCGAATGTGTGCATTTTCCAGAGCTAACACTAGCCTTTTTGACGTTTTTACATCATCTGCGATTAAAAACACTTGTAACGTATCTCTTAAATGAGTATCGATTTTCTTAGATAGCTTTACTTTTTCCATCTTACTTTCCCCCCTCATTATTTTTGATGAGTCTTTCTAAATCTGTTTTATCTATAACCCGAGTTTTTCTGCTGCTTCCTTTACACCAATAACATTGTCGAGCGGATCCATTATCAATATCACCCCTAAGATATACTTATGCGTCACCACACATAAAATAATATTTAAGAATATAACCCCGGCCAAAACTAGGGATTTTTTTGGTTTATTCCTTTGTACCTTGGATCAATCCACGTTCGATAGCTACAAACAATAGACCTGTTGCATCAGATTCAGTCAATGTGCCATCATCCAGCTTTTTAACCCATTACGGATCAAGGCCATTCGGATCTTTTGCTACAAGACGATTTAATACTGTACGAGTTGAATTTTTAAGGGATGCGTTTGATGGCTGGTACAATTTGATTTCCTCCTCTTTTTCAACTGGCGCCGGCGTTGCAGCTGCAGTCGTTTGTTTAAGCCGGCGTGCGATTTCCTGTTTAGATGAAGGTATTTTTTCAGCAGCTGTTTCGTTACAGTTTTTTATCGTTACAGCTTGTTTTGGAGCAAAGAAAAAAGCACCGCAGTGGGTGCTTTACATTTTAATAATTTTCAATGTATTCATGACCAGCCGTTATTTTTTGTTATTATTCATTAATGCAGTTAAAAGTATGTGTAATCGATGTTAAATCCAACTCAAGCGCTTATACTTCATATTCATCCCACTTTAAAGGCTCATTACTTCTAAGGTAGGAATAATGGGCACACAGCCAGCCAATCCTAAAATATTTCTTTGTAATTAAAAGCAGTTGATCCTCTTTCAATAATGCTGAGGTTTTCCATGTTCACACTTCCTTTTGGTGTTCATCTCCAACGATTTACTCGACCGCCCATCGTAACGATGATGGTCTGGTCATAATCGGGCAATTCATGTGCAATGAGCCTGCCTTCTTTCACCACATACATTTTCTTTTCATTCATGAGATCGATCTCTGCTGTCATTTTTATATCTAATTTTGATTTTTCCACCCCGGACGCCCCCAGTCTGTTAAAATAGAATTGCGAGTAATATTGAAACAGGCCGGGGACTTTTTCTCGGCTTTTTTGTTTACTTTTTTCTAGACCGGGTACACTTAATATGGTTGGAATACATAAGTCTGTAATAGATTATCTCCGAGCCGAGAAAAACCTCGGCTTTTTTGTATAAATTTTTATCAAGTGGTTTATACTGGTACTGTCATTTGCAAAACCCAACTCCTACAACTCGAAACCATTTTTGCAGTCAGGCCTTTGCCTGGCTGTTTTTTTTGCAAACCCCCACCGCTTCTTCGTCATTTCTAATCGTTTCGGCGTCAAATCCTGATACTTTGCTAAAATGTGTTCATCACTCAAGCCTTTCTCCATAAACCGCATGTATTGAGCTTTGCTGAGATTTCCGTTTGAATTGACTGTCCGTTTCCCGCGTGACGAGAAACGGTTCCACAGTTGTTCGTCTGCCTCTCTAACATAGGCCGGGCGCTTTGCTTCAAATTTCTTGCAATACGCTGCCATTTCCTCTGGCGTCCACTGCTGCTCAATTACTGCTCCACGATAGGCCATTTTTGTTTTCTTCCTGTCAACTCTTCAAACCATTTCTTATCTCTTGTCATAAGCGCTAGATCAATAAGTGCTGTCTTATCCTGCATATCATCCAGCAATGTGCCAAGGGATTCAAGACGATGCTCCTTAAATAGTGCCCTCGTTGGCGTTGTCCATTCCAGTTCGCCGTTTTTGATTCTGGCGACTGTTATTATTTCAATTTGAATGCCGTAATAACCGATGTGACTGACATATCCAATGACTGTAACGTCCCCGATTTCGACTTTTTTCCACTCTCCGCTCTCCAAGTTTGTCTCCCCTTTTTTCAATAAGCAAAATACAAACCACATTAGGTATAAAAAGACGATAAATTTATGGATTTCCTTACAATACATACAAATTTTTAGAACTCTGTTATTGCGATTTTAGATGTTTTAGTACTAACATATCTGATAAAAATTTTTAAAAAACTCCTAAATCATTCGTTTCAACAATAGTGCTGGTAATCGGCTTACAAATTTTAATATTTATAAGCCACAGAGGTCATTAAGTTGCCGGCTTGTTTAAAACTTCACTATTCAGCAAACTACGTTTCACTTCCTCAATAGTTACTACATATAATAAATTTGTCCGGATACTTTTTTGCACGTATTCAGAAATTTTCGAAGTAACTATTCTTGGTTGAGATAGTTACTTTTTTGTCCAATAATGCACCTCAAATCTCTACTGTTTAATGTCACTGCCTCCGCTCCCCCTGTTTATATTCTATTACCGTTACCCCCTGCCCGATTGCTTGTTCAAGCAATTTCCGACGGATCGAAAAATCCCATGAAGTTGTTCCGCCTCCAGACTCGACAATGACCCCATCCCCCTCTGAAAACTGCAAGGATCCCACCCCTTTAGAATAGTTTCACTGGTACTAGTATCAATATTAGTATGACATTAGTACTAACGAAGGTTTTAATGGCCTATGATTTGTTCTGAACGTACTTTGAATAAAAAATGAAAACCTTGGCATGATATCGATAAAAAGGTGATATCTACATGGACTTCCCAACCATACATACAAATTTTTGGGATGCGGTTACTGCCGTCCCAATAGTTCTTATTCTCACACAGTTAATTAAAGTGTTCTTTAAGCCCTCGAAAGCATTAGTTCCAGCCATTGCGCTAATCGTCGGTTTACTTATTTCTGTCTTTATCAGCCATAGAGGGAATCTAGTTGCCGGTATGTTCATGGGATGGTTTTATGGATATTCCGCTATCGGTTCCTACGCCTCATTAAAAACGAGTATTGTATCGTATTTAAAGAAAGTTCGCCGTGAATAACTGGGACGAACTATTGAGCTTGCACTGGTCAGCAAGATCAAGATGCATTTCTGTCCGAACCTGGTTACCGTCTTTTTCATGCTTGGCTGCCTGCGCCATGTGGTATTCGTACGCTGTCATTTCAAGCTCCCTTATCCCTGTTCTAATTCTTCAATGAGCACTTCTACTTATGGTGATTCGCTATAAACTTTGAAACGATTAAATCCACTACCTGGCTGTCATCCTTCCAGATCACCTTGTATACTGTAAACTTTAATCACCTCTCGTATCCTCCTTCGAAGTTTTTATAGCTATTCGTTCATTTAAATTATTTTTTAAAATTTATGCATATTTTTCATACTTTAGAGTGGTTATATTATGATTCTAGTTTTTTAAACCTGTTTATATGTTTCTAGAAAGTATTAAAACTTTCATATAGAACACATTGTATCCAAATCAAAATACTCAAAAAAGGGGCGATCACCTTGTTAGAAATAGCTATTATTCTATCCAATGAACTGATCCGATTAATAGACCATTACTATAAGTGCAAAAATTTGCACCATAGAGAACTAATACAAGGTGATATTCAACTTTTGAATGAAGCATTGTTGCAGTGTGAACAATCAGTGTAGAAGTATCTTGGTTGTTCTTTTTTGATTTCTTTTATTGATTTTTGCACAATGTTAACTATATTTTTATGTAATCATGCAGTTTATCAATACCATGTTCCTTTTGCTGTTAATTGCCTCCGTTCACCGTTAAGGAATCGAACATCAATAGCGGCTTATTGTGGATTTGCCTTTACTTCAACAATATTTCCAAGCCCATAATGGTCACGCTCATTGTTTTTTAACGATGATAAGTGCTTTTGATGCGCTCGAATGAACAGACTGCGTTCAGCATCGGTTAGATTTTCATAGCCTTTTACTGGAGTCATGCCGTTTTCCTCCTTTGATTTAAGTACGTATTGAACAGCTGGCGCCCGGCCATAAGCTGTGCCGGATCTGTTTTTCCGCAAGCGACGATTACTTCAATGATTAATTCAACGGTGCTCATTTCTCTGCCGGTGCGATCGTAATGTGTTTTCAGCAGATGATAAACTTGTGATCGGTTCATGCCGTATCACCGTCCATTTTCTCTTCTGCTTCAAGCCGCTTAATCGCTTCGTCCAATCGCTTTTTAAAAGCCAAGTCTTTTTCCTGCTGCTGTTTTTTTGTAAAGCTACCCTTCCCTTTCGTTCTGTTGCAAGAGTGTCAATTAAATACTTTTAAACCACATTTTGGTATTCCGAATTTTATGCTCCCAAAACTCGAATTGCCTTTCCGTAAGCAATTGGCTATTTCTGAGATTGCGAACACATTCGGCGTTGAATATGTCTTCGCAGAAGAACGACTTGCACTTTGGGAGATTCAAATGATGGGCGTGGGGAGTTCTGCAGCAGGCCGGCTCTAGAACTCTTTTTCCATGAGGTGAAAGAATGGACCATCTGGAGGCAATGCACAAGATCTTGGACGCATCAAAGAAGCCGCACCAGCACAATTGCTGATACGGCTTTTACTTATTGGTTGCTACGGTTGAATTAGGTTAATCATGGCCTTTGTGTCTCATTAGTTCGAATTCGATTGTAAAAAATTATAATTTTTTGGTAAAATATACCAAGTATTGTGCCATTTCATTAATTTCATCCATTGAAGCATTTACTTCTTCTGTTAATGCTGCTTGATTCTGTGCAAGGCTGCTTATTTTGTCCATATAGGTAAGGATTATTTCAATAAGATTCTTCATTTCATTCAAACTGCTTTCGATATTCCCTGTAGCCTCTGCGCTATTGATTGCCAATTTTCTTACCTCATTCGCTACCACGCCAAAACCACAGCCTAGTTCACCTGCACGGGCAGATTCAATAGCGGCGTTTAGACCCAAAAGATTTGTTTGATCAGCAATTCCTTTTATAAAATTAGAAATATTTTGAGTTTCTTCAGCACTGCTTTTTGCTTTAATCGCAGCATTAGTGGATTGTTCCTGAGCCGCAACGAGATCCTGTGCATCATTAGTTATGGAACTGATGCCTCTCACCATCTCTTCAATCGAATTAGAAAGCTCCTGCATTCTGTAAGTCATTGTTTCCACAATATGCTCTTTATTTCTTTCATGCGTTATATCATGTATAGTTCCGGCTACACGCAAGGGAATTCCCTTAGCATCCCGAATCGTTTCTCCACCTGCATGGAACCAGCGGTATTCACCGTTTTTTAATTGCAGGCGATAATTGAGATCAAATGGTGTCTTTCCAGTATAATCATTTAAGTGGGCAGCAAAAGCTTGAATTACACGTTCCGCATCTTCTGGATGAAGCCGATCACTCCAGCTGCTCATCACATTTGGAAAATCTGTCTCATCTTTGAATCCTAGCGTTTTTCGAAATTGCGGCGACCACCAAAATTCATTATTTGGATTTACTACATCGCCTGCTGCCACTGTCATATCCCAAGGGGCTTCAACCAAAGCCTTATTAATCAAGTCATAGCGTGTTACTAGATCTTCCAATTGCTGTTCTTTCATCTTCTTATCATGTATATCAAATAATGCACCTGCAACTTTTAGAGGGAGGCCATTCACATCCCTGATTGTCGCTCCAGTAGCATGCATCCAGCGATATTCACCATTTTTAAAACGCACACGATATTCTATACCAAATGGGTTCTTTCCCGTGTGGTCAATCAAGTGATCCCCAAAAGATTCAAGCACCCAGTCCAGGTCGCCCGGATGTAAAATCCTCACCAGACTATCAAGGCTGTTAGGGAATTCCTTTTCATCCCGGTAACCAAACATTCTACGGGCCGCGTCTCCCCATACAAACGAATTATCCGGATGATTAGGATCGCCTTCTACAATATCCATTTCCCATAAACCAACTTCAATAGCTTCGGTCACTAGTTCAAGACGAAGGCAGACCTTTTCTGTGTTTTTTTGCATCATCTGGAAAACCACATTCAGATTTTCCGCTATTTCTTTTGATTCGTGACTATCGCCAAAAACGTCAAACAACCCGGAAAAGTCATTTGCTTCTACCTTAAAAGGAACATTAGGTGCTGATTCAATTGAAGATGAGATGGGTTACGCTCGGGTTTGGCAAAATATTGGCGGGAAAATGAAAATTATTTCAGGCCATTGCAGTTCTGCTATGTAATAATTAAAAAGTATTTGGGACTTGTTTTGATCAATCTTTTTTTTCAAAACATGCCTTTTTTTTAATGATTTATCAAGGCTATTAGTATTAAATCCAAAATACTTCACTCGTTTAGTACAAATTAATTCTTTATTGAATAATTTGAGTTCAACTGTTGAGAAGATCTATTTTCAATGCCCTTCACGGATTACCGGCAAATACTCGACTACTTGAAGACCGGAAAGATCCGGCGGATGGTATGGATCTGTCACTTCGTATTTGGCCAGAAGCATTTTGACTGGCGTTTTATTTTCAATCGAATCTTTCATGAGCTCTTTCGCCTGGGCATTGCATCTTCTTTCATCATCAGAAGTCAGTTCCCTTTTTCCGTTCCCGATAAAGGCAGATGTGATTGACCGGCTGATAGCCGCGAAGTAAAACCAGTACTCTGTGGAACGTTTGTCGTGTGGCAGCCCCATCACAATATTGTCAGGAAGAATGCCAATGATTTCGCCAGCTTCTCCCCAGTATTTTTCATCGCCCCAGTGCCATCCGTTCGAATAATGCACCTGGGATTCGTTAAAAGGTGCTGCTGGCTGACTCATTGTTCCACCGCCGTTTTTTCAAGGCTGATTGTTTTTGCCGCTTCAACAATGCTTTGCTTTGCACCAATAACAATTTTGACAAGTTCGGCCAGGTTTTTGGCATTACTCACTTTCATTTCTCGTTCCAGAAGCGCTTTGCAAACAGACTCAAAGTTTTTGTGATAGCTCAGTGACTTTTGAGCAAATTCGCCGGTTCCCGCACCATCAATTTTCGTTTTATATACTTCGTTTACGTTCACATTTACGCTGTCTAATGTGAGCAGATACTTACCAACCGTAATATTCATCTGTTTTTTTCTCCTCGCTGGCAATGTGCCAAGTAATCAAGTGCAATGCCTCGTGCCGGCATGATCGGCGGACAGTGTTTATCGATGCCAGCAAAAGGAATATTGTTTCGGTCCGCTGTTTTTTGATACAAACCAGTATTTTTAAAAAAATTCTGCAGATACAAAGTAAGTTTTATGCAGCACCAAAAACTCTATAATGAGGAAGGCAATACCCAGTTGCTTATCAACCGTTTTAAAAAGTTTGTCTGGTGCTTATGCATATTATTCAGCGACAACAGGTTTCTTTCCAGATTTAAGTAATTAAGAGCATCACTATAAAAAATGTTGTATATTGCCGCTTAATATTTATTAATAAGAATAATTAAAGCTCCCTAAGTAAATGTTATTACTGTTACAAATTAAAAGGAGATCATGATCATGAATAAACAACGAGCTCAAGAAATTGCCGCTTCACCAGTGATGGTCAATGTCACTTTCAATGAAGTACCCGTCTTTATTCAACATGTGGAAGAAAGCAATGAAACGGCTAGAATTTATCCTCTTAATGAGCCGCAAAAAGAGCAAAATGTTCCTTTAGCTTCCTTAAGAGAACATTAATCATTTAAGTTTTCTCTATTAGAAAGTGCACCTGGTATTTATGGGTAATTATTCAGATATTAAAGAAACCCCCAGTAAATAACCTTTACTGGGGATTTCTTTTGATGCATAGTCTCACTATAGATTTGTATGCATTCTCTACTCCGTCAATATCATTAATTGTTTGTTTTGGAGAAAAGAAAAAAAGCACCGCGATGGGTGCTTGTAGAGAATGAAATTAAAATTTATCTCGTACTCATAATTTTTAATTTATCTTTATTCGTATTCAATTTTTGGCTTAATGCTTCTTGAACCAGCACACTTACACTATCAATCGAGTTTGGATTTATCTCTACTTGTTCATAAATTTGACGTCCTTCAGGCATCCCATCACAGTCTAAGGTGTAATAACTCACTTTAATTTTTATAAGAACATCCCCTTTTACCTTATTTTCGACAAAAGGAGATAAATTCCTGCCTCTCTCGCCACCATTTAAGTGATATGATTATCCGGGTGAGGTGAATATGATGGAAACAGAACAGAAAATTGATTTAAGCGTGACCTACAACATTCTTGAGTATCCCGACATTAAAAGCGGCCGGTGCGATAATTGCGATAATGCCCAATTCAAGAGCTCCATCAAAAATGCTATTTTCTTACGTGAATGCCGTAATTGCGGTATGAAGAAGATTATTTAACCCTGTCAATTGACGGGGTTTTTTATTCCTTTCTTGTTATTTATATCTTTATCCTTCATAGCATAATTGACCCACAAACAAATGTAGGAGGTATTAGAATGAACAAAAAATGATACTTAAAGTTGGTCTGTCTTTAATTTTATTATTATCGCTGACATTGCAATTTAATGCTCTCGATCTTAATGCTGCATCAACTAAGACAGGATGGTCAACCCTTGCCATACCTTTTTGTTTATAAAAATTCAATTATAATTTTTGTCCTGTATAGTATTTATATCTCCCTTTGGATTTTCAGCTTTTTTTATTTTTTTAGAAAATACCATAAATCTTCATGTATAATACATTTGAACTAAGATAAACTACTCAAAAGGAAGAGAGGAGATGTTCGCTCTGGAAGAAGTAACCGTCATTCTATCTATTGAGCTTGGCCGTCTAATAGATGATTATTATAAATGCGAAGATTCAAACCTTAGAGAATTTATCCAAAGTGACATTCAACTTTTGAGTGAAGCATTGGCGGAATATGAACAGCCAACATAAAAAAATGTTGGTTTTTTAAAATTTTAATTATTGAATTTTGCACATTGTAACTTATGTTTTTATTTATCAATGAAGTAACAGTAACTCTTGAAGAAGAAACTCCCGAGCCTGCAGAACCTGTTGAAGAAGAAGAACCGAGAGTTATTTAAAAGTCCGCATCGCTTAATAATCATAATGAATTACAAAACCGACTATAAGTCAAAGACATAATACCCTCAATCTTTTCTGTTCCCCGAATCGGCTGTACAAAATTCATGAAACCGCGCCATTCAGCAATTCCCTCTCCTTTTTGCTCATATAAAGGGTAAAAGAAGAATATAAAAATGAAAGAAGCATTTCCAAGTAGTTGTTGAGTTCATTATATAGTGGATCATATACAGGGGGTGTTTAGAAAGTGCCAGCTGCCAAACTGCTGCGGCAAAAAAAGCCTTTCTATAAAACATGGTGGGCTCTTTTGCTGTATGCTTGTATCTGCTTCGTTCTTTTAAAAGGTGTCATAACAGAATTATGGGAACCTGATTCGGAAAAGCTCAACGCTGAATCAGCACAAATCAGAGATGACCTTGAAACTAATCTCCATACACTTGAAAACACTGGAAATAATACAGAAAATATTGTATTTAACCTAGAAAAATCTAAAATGGATGTCGATGATCTGGCAAAAGAATTAAACTCAGCCGCTGCAATGGTGAAAGAAGCAGACTCTGCAGCTTTAGAAGCTGCTGCCGATTCAGAAAAAGCCAGTGCTCAGATGATAAAAGCTATGGAAAATGCTAAGGCTGCTAATAATAAATTAGAACAAGCTGAGCGCGAGGCCGAAAAAGCAGAGGATAAAATTGAAGAGGCAGAGGAAAACCTTGAGGAATCAAATGAAAAAGTTAGTGAAGTAAGTGATGAAGTGAAAGAAACAAATACCGAGGTTAATAAAATTAATGAAGAAGCTGAGAAGGCATTAGAAGAGGAGGAAGTTGTTCAGCCATCTAAGTGAAAAGAGAAACTTCATTACGGGACTGCCCCCATAGAGTGAGACAAATAAAAAGCACCTTTAAGTTGGAAAACAGGTATTGGTTACCTCAAAACAACTTGGAGGTGTTTTTTTATGGGCACAAGACGTGAATTTGCGCATGTGTTCTGTCCGCTGCTGCGCTCCGGAAATCAGTATACACTTTTCCCCTTTCATCTTTTAAAAATGCAGGAATTGGAATTCAAAATGAAACTTTACTTTAAACTTTCATTGCTGCTTTTGTCGTAATTTGACGGATGGAAAATGTAGGATTACTACTTATTTTGTAGGATAATAAAAGAAGAAATGCTGCTTGTTTAGAACCGTTAGCACGCTGCTGTATGTCTTTATTATCTTATTAAGTAGTACTTTTCCATATTATACACAAATTGATAAGCGACGGTAGGAAGGGGTAAAAGAAATGATTAACGTATTTCATGATCTTCAAATCTTATTGTTAAATGTTTTTTTTATTTTCACTTTTTTCTTTGTATACCTTAAATTTATTGAAAAGAAAATTCATCAATTAACTAATAAACTATTAATTTTTCTGACCTCTGGGAGTTCAATTGTATTATGTATGACATTTTCCATTCAAATTGGGCCTGGTCAGTTAATCGATATGCGTTATGTCCCCTTTATAGTCGGTGCTTTTTATGGAGGCCGCAGAGTTGCTCTTCTTTTATTTCTTATTTTAATTACTTACCGTTTTGGTTTAGGTGGTTCTGGCTTCTATATAAATTTAGCCGGCAGTATACTGTTGCTTATTTCCCTTTGGTTTATGATTCCTTTTTTTGAAAAGACAGTTAACCTAGCGAAAAGACTGCGCTACGTTATGGAAGTTGCTTTTCTTTCAGCATTATATACAGGGGCAGCACTCAGTTTATTTTATTCAGAAATAATGAGCATAAAAAACCTTATGTCTTTTATCACGTTCATCTACATTCAAGTAATTGGGATTATATTATTTGTTAAATTTATCGAGAGAGCAAGAAATGATATGGCTCTTGCTACGGAAATAAGAAAACTTGAAAAGTTAAAATCAGTCAGTGAAGTTGCTGCAAGTATCTCTCATGAAGTAAGAAACCCACTTACGGTTACAAGAGGATTCATTCAATTACTAAGTGATGATAATCTTACAAATGAGCAAAAAAATTTTTATATCTCCACCTCACTTGAAGAGTTAGATAGGGCTGCGTCTATTATTACCGATTACCTTACCTTTGCAACACCTTCATTAGAGAACGTAGAGATGTTAGAATTGAATAAGGAACTCGATCATATTATAAAAACCGTTACCCCTCTTGCCTTGATGAATGCTGTAGGTATTGAAATCCAAAAAACAGAAGCTATATACATTGCTGGCGAACGAGAAAAACTTCATCAGTGCCTTATAAATCTCATTAAAAATAGCATTGAAGCAATGCCTGGTGGAGGGAAATTAATGATTACGTTACAGGTGCTGAACGATAAAGTAGTCATCACAGTGGCAGATACAGGGGCCGGCATGACAGATGAACAAATTGAACGTTTGGGAACACCTTACTTTTCAACAAAAGTAAATGGTACTGGACTCGGAACAATGGTGATTTTCAGTATTGTAAAAGCCATGATGGGTGAAATCAAGGTGGACAGCGAAATAGGAAAAGGCACTTGCTTTACTATCCTCTTTCCAACAGTTGCCCCCTTCCATTCTTCCACTGAGAAAACTGTTGATTAAGTGGTAACCCTTAAGAATTCTTATCACAAAATCTATGCAAAAGAAAAACCCCTTGAAGCTATACGGATCAAGGGGTTGTCCATCTTCGTATATTGACATGTATTGCTCGCGCTCCCAAGGGTGAACTTGTGTGCGGAACAGCTTTTATAGCGATTTCAAGCACTATATACTCTTTTAAACCTTTATTTATTAAGGTTTTCAAATATAAAAACATCATTAAAAACCTTTAAGCATTTATTCAAACCG
Organism: Domibacillus sp. A3M-37; assembly: GCF_024213455.1. Classification (NCBI taxonomy): domain Bacteria; kingdom Bacillati; phylum Bacillota; class Bacilli; order Caryophanales; family Bacillaceae; genus Domibacillus; species Domibacillus sp. A3M-37. Next base: position 47,621 of record NZ_JANAVL010000015.1, read on the forward strand.
GTCAAGTCTTTATAATTTATTAGCTAATTTACTTAGGCTTTTTGAAAGTTGCTCAATTTCTTCTATTAAGGAAGATATTTGTTGCATAGAAGCAGCTTGTTTATTGCCAACCCCAGCTATTTTTTCAATTGAAGTACCCATTTGGCTCGTAACATTTTGAATTTGGGATGTTATTTTACTTGCTTTTTGAGTTGACTCCACTGTTTCTTTTGAAAATTTTCTAATTTCATTTGCCACGACTTCAAAACCCTTGCCTTTTTCTCCTGCACGCGCTGCTTCGATTGCTGCATTTAAACCCAATAAATTGGTCTGGTCTGCCACCTTCTTAATCATGGATAATACATGATCGGTTTCCTTTACACTCTCCCCCAGCTTGATGAGATTTCCCTAAAAGTTCTTGGGAGAGCTGCGCAAGGGAACTTGAACCATTTGCGACTGTCGTCATTTGTTCGTTAGCTTGTTCCAAGGATGCAGAAATTTGCTCTGCAATAGTCCTTAACTCACTTTGTCTGCGTAGTTGAACTGCCATCCCGCCAATAACCTTATTTGTTTTATCAAGAAGTGGAAGCGCTGTTCCCGTAAATTCAAATCCATAAAAAGCAGCTGGAACTTCAGCTTGTAACCGCTTATTCTGGCGTATAGCAACAGAGAGAGGTTCTTCTAAATTTATTTTTTGTCCAGCTTTAATATTTAGATTTATATTTTCACCTGGAAAATAAGCTATGAACTGTTCCAAATCACATATCGCAATTGAAAGATCAGCTGGAACTGCTGACTTTAAAATAGGAATCACTTTTATTAGACTGTCTAAAGAATCAATTTTATTAAACATGCAGCCATACTCCATTTCTAAATAAAACTTTTATTATTAAATACCATCCTCCTTATTATCGGCTAAAAATTTAAAAGATGAAGGGAACACTTCCCTGTAATATATCCTTCGCCACCTCTTTTCTATAAAAAGAAAAAGCATCCGCGGCGGGATGCTTTAGTACCTATAAGGTATTTTAGATTTTTTCACTTCAACTTCTGTCATGTCATTGTTATCTAAAAAGTGTTCCATACCTGCTTCAGCAATGTCTAAACTGTTTTTAGGACCGATCGTAATGCTTTGTATAAACTTCCTATTATTATGATTTTCAACAGAAAGAGGAATATAAGGAATAAAAATCCCATTCCTAATTCGGAATTTTGTGACCTTCTTTGCATAACTTTCGTCTGTAAAATAAACAGCAAATCTAAATTCTTCTTCTTGATGAAAACTAGAATCTTTAAAAAATATAGAGTACGTTACAATATTTGCTAATGGCTTAGCTCCATATTTGTAATAAAGGGACTCATCATTTTTATCAAATGCATACAAGAAGATTTTATATAGATTTATTAATTCCTTTCTAAGTAATCTTAATTGCTTTTCCTTGTTATAAATAACAGCATAAGGAAAAATAAAAACTTTTTTTGGTTCATGGCTTTTAGCTATATTTTCACTTAATAAATGCAACAATTCTGAGTAGATAAATTCGATGTTATATCCATCATTATTTGCATAATTCGACCACAGAAGATTAGAGTCTTTATTTGTACTTAATGAGATAGTATAAATTTCTAGTGAAAAGAATTTATTTTGGATTGATCGTTTAATCCATTCTTTAAAAACTAATTCTTCAGTAATCTTATCTGCTCCCATGAATTGCTCTATCAACATCATAATCGTATCTAAGGTATATTTAAGTTCCAATTTATCATTTAAAAATTCACTTTTAGATAGCCATAATTCTTTATTCTTAATTATTCCTTCTAAGCCATAAATGCTTGTGTAATGATAAAGTGGGATCTCTTGCCCTGCCATAGGTAATTGATCAAATTCTAAAGAATCCACAAATTCATCTATATTTGCAACGCGTTTTATATCTTTGAATTTATTTTTCACTGAAATCCCTCTCGCTATTTCATTTTATAATGGGCATGCAGCTTTTCTTCATTAATTTTCATTCTTCGTTTTCTTTTTCTCGTCCTATGTGCTGGTTTAATTAACTCATTGAACGTTGGTTTTTTTGAATTCGGATACAGTTCAGCATACAACATTCCTTCAAATACTGCTCCGCACATAAGGGTAAATGACAACCGTGAACCCAGTTCGAAATTCTTTTCAGCCTCTTCGTAAAACTGGGGCTGAATATTTGAAACTCCACCCACTATTATAGACAGGTATTCAGCAGAATAAGCAGTTAATGCCGGAATACGAATTATTCAGGTGTAGTTGATCGACAAGTCATATTATATTCTCGGCAATCTTTTTGTACTTCATGCCTTTTACGTAATCTTTTTCAACCTGTTTATGCACATCAGCCATATCACCTCACCACCAGTCTCTTTTCCTTTGTGTTTGTTTTGGAGCAAAGAAAAAAGACACTCCTTTTTTGAGTGTCTTAGTCTATTGCTAGTTCATTTGTTTTTTCATAATAGTCCCTAGCAGCTTCTAACATTTCTTCATATACATCTTTACTAAACCAGTCCTCTGGAACAATCGATGCAGCAGTGTTGATCGGGAAAGTTCCAATAAACATATCACTAATGGTTAGTTGTACAATTTCCTCATCAGAAGTTACAGAACTTTTATTATTTATCCTATACTCACTAAATTTTCCAGAAAGAAATTTGTAAGCTTCGCTCGCCTTACTCATCGTTTCATAATTAAAGGAATTGTGAGTTCCTTCGCCATTAACCTCTAAAGAATATGTTGTCCCTTTCTCCATTTTCTCCACCTCCCGTCTGTCATTTCGTCTAAAAAAGTGATCCTCCCGCAATCATTGCCTTGTGCTAGTAGCTTTATTCCCTATACATAACCGTTAATAAACTTCAATAAACTTCTCATATATACGTCATCTGCATGACGTAAAACGTTCAAAAAATAGTTGAAATTCTCTATCGTTTTTCACTTTCAAAAAATTTTTTACTAAATCCAATTTCCGACAAGATCCTTAAAAATCTTATGTTACACTATGAAAACAATAATGAAAAAAGGTAAACCGATCGAAAGATCGGGACACAAAGCTCCAGATCTAAGGTCTATATTAAAAGGCTATGATGGCTGAGCCGCTTCGGAAACGGGGGGTACCTAATTGTTAGGGCAAAAAAGACTGATGGAAGAATGCTTGGATGCTGAATGGGTAGAGCTGATGAAAGTCGCTAGAAGTTTGGGATTGTCCATTGAAGAAATCAAAGAATTTTTGGCCGCAAACAAATTATCTAATCCGGCCTGATCAAAATAACTTTGAAAAACTTGCTTGTTATGCAAAGAAATTCCCCGCTTCAAAAGAGGGGTTTCTTTGCATTTAAACTTATTTCATTAACTATAAAAGACAATTTAATCAAAAATATGATCTTTCTTCGTGAATGCCGGAAATGCAGTATGAAGAAAATTATTTAGCCCCGCCAACTTACAAGATTTATTTTTTCAATCCTCATATATACGGAATCCGTACGACAAGAAATGGAGTATTTCATTTTAAGCAAATAAAAAAGCCACTCCTAATGAGTGACCTTTTTATTATTGGATGAAACCAAATGGAATTTTAGGTTCTTCAGGGTTCGGTCGAGGCATTGCCATTAATAAAAAATTAAGCTGGGATACATGCTGCATCAACTGCACTTCCAGTCCACTCTCAGTAACTCCCGCAAAAATGATTAAGCTGGGATCACAGTAACCTAATGCAGTTACCTGAAAAGTAACCGACTGCCCAGATGGAATAAGCCTAATCCCCACCCCTTGGCCGCCGTCTAGCTTATTGTCAAAATCTTCAGCTCTTTTTTTTAAATGCTTATAAAGTTCACTTGCCAAGTTTTGTCCCGTTGTATTCACTGGTTCAGGCACTTCATTGTAAATTTCGTTAACATCCGTTGTTTTGCATAGATCTGGCCTGATTTCCACTTTGTCATCTCCCTCATTGAATCGGATAGATCTGCCCTGAATTCCACTTTATTATCTCCTTTTTCATCAAATTATTACATTCAACGTCAAAAGGCTCCTTTCCTCCTTATACTGCTGTACATAGTAAAGCAATTAGTTCAGCAGCTACATCGTTGCGGCTTAGTAATTCTCTTGTAAATGTGTATTTTGAGCAAAGAAAAAAGCACCCCGCAGGATGCCTAAGCTTAGATTTCCGTGATATTTATAACGTTAAATGTGTCTTTTCCCATCCCTAGTTTTCTGCCCAATACTTCTTTAGCCAACGTATCTTTATCATCTTTTGGATGTGGCTCAATTTCTATTTTTTCGTATTGAACCGGACCGTCTGGCATTCCACTTTCACCTAATCGATAGTAACTTACTTCAACATCCATATAATCACGCTCCTTTTGATTTACATTTCGTCAAAAGGTTTTATTTTCCTTCCTCTTCGTCCAACTGCAGGAGTGGCACGCACAGGCTTTTGTTTATCATTTTTATGTCCCTGCTTTTATGCTTCCAGAAGAAAATATAAAAAACGTCATTCAACGCACGAGTGAAAAGATTGAATTTTTAAAATCGACATCTTGTACTTGCAACGGCTGAGAGCTATGATAAAAGAAGTATGATAAATCTGCTAGAGGAAGGGAGAGGAAACACTTGTTTAAAAAGATACTGGCAAGTCTGGGAAAAGGCGCAGCAGTCGTCGATCTGCAGCTTCAAGGCAATGAATTTGAAATGGGGGAAACTGCAGAAGGGGAATTGATTGTAACAGGTGGAGAAATCGAACAGACGATTAAGTCCATTCAAGTTGCTTTGTTTATCGAAATTTACAGGAAAAAGGGCACTGTAAGCCGCCAAATTGCTTCCGTTCATGTAAGCGATTCCTTTATCATTGGAGCAAATGAACAAAAAGTCCTTCCATTTTCATTCGAGCTTCCTAATAATCTGGCTGTGTCAAATAAACAGATCGCTTTTTATTTTGACACGCAGCTTGATATTGCAGCAGGTGTAAATAAAAAAGACGTGGATTATATTCATATTTATCCTTCGCAGTCTATAGCCAATATATTCAGCGCACTAGAAGCGCTTGGCTTTTACGAAGAAGAAAATTCCGGCCGTATGGATACGCATGGGCAGGAGTTCGCCCTTTATCCAACTACTCATTTTAAAGACGATGTCGCTGAAGTGGAAATTCGTTTTGCCGAAGAAGAGGAAGGCATTCAATTGTGGATGGAATTAGATGTGAGCCACTGGTTTGGTGAAAAAGAAGTAAATCGCGAAATATTTTTGTCTGAGGAAACAATACAACATGAATCTCTATTGATAAAAACACTTAAAAAGCTTATTCAGGAATCGATTGAAAGTCCGGAACGATATGATCAAAAGCCTTCTTATTATTCCGCTTCGAAAAGCAGCACAACAGCTAACCGAGCATTTAAAGTGACCGTAGGCGGCCTCATTGCCTACGAATTGATGGATGAAATAGATGACCTGTATGAAGAAGAGGATGAAGAGAAATACGAAGAGGAGGATTACGAATCTGAGGATTCTTATGAATCAGATGACTCGTCTGATTTCTCCGACAGCGATGATTACTGAGTGGAATGACTACTCTTTCAAAAAAGCCAAACCTTGACCAATCAAGGTTTGGCTTTTTATGGAAATTGAGCTGTGAGGCAGTTAAACCTTTTCTTTGCTCATTAAGAAGCTTACTATATGTAGTGCTATAATGCTGCGTATTTTAAACAGTCATTTTCCAACTTGATAATGCTAACCAGTTTTCTAGTTCCTTATAATCGGGTATTATTTTCCCAACAAGGCGCCAAAAGGATCGATCGTGATTTAAATGGACCATATGGCACATTTCGTGAACGACTACGTAGTCGATCACTTTCATTGGTGCCATTGCCAGCTTCCAATTAAATGTTAACTGCAAATTCGAATCACAGGTTCCCCAAGTACGGCTGCTGTCAGAAATACGGATAGAACGTGGCTTTATTTTAAAGTTGCTTTGATAGGACTGAATACTCTTCTCTACTAACGCTTTGCACTGCTGATAATAAAATCGTTTTAAGGCTTGTTTTATTTTTTCATCCTCAAGCTGTTTCACATATATATGTAACTTGTCCCCTTCAAGCACTGCATGGTCTTTCTTAATATTTATATCTTGGAAGATCTGTATAGGATATGAGTTTCCTAAATAAAGAAAGTTCTCACCGTGATCATAGACCTTCTCCACTGGCCCACGCATTCTATCCTTCATTTCTTTTGATTTTTGCTGAACCCAATCCCATTTTTCTTCTAATAATTGAAGCACGCATTCAACAGGTGTCCCTTTAGGAGCCTGGACTTCAATATTTCCATAAAGATCTATATAAATGCCCATGGATTTCCGCTTCTTGTAATTTATATCAAAACTAATTGTCTCACCTGAGTATATATGTATCATTTAATCACCTGGATTATCCGTTAATGTTATTTTCGCATTTCATGTGTAAAAGATGGGTCCTAATTATAATTTCTGTTAAAGAGTTAGTTGATGATCCCTTATCCCCTATATTTTACGGCTAATCCTTTTAAGAAATTCCTTGCATATCTATCGCCGCACTCTTTATAATTCTTATGGCCTTCTTTTCTTAATAAAGCACTTAATTCTCCTTTTGTTATAAGGACTCCTGCTTCTTCTAAAATATCAAGCATATCCTCACTTGTTAATGCCAGTGCTATTTTCAATTTCTTTAGAATGAGATTATTCATACTTTCATTATTCTTTAAAGGCATTGCTTGTCTATCAGGCTGTCCTGGTTTTGGATCTTGTTTTCCTCTTTTAAAAATAATAAAGCCATTTAAAAACGACTCTAACATACTATTATTGCATTTTACCACGTCGTCATTTTGGGCTAAATCACCATCGTTGTCAGCTTCATTAGGGTAACTATTTTTTGATTTTGTGAGCATCTTTAGCACTTCTTCTTTTGTTACTTCAATGCCGCCAAGTTTAAATATCTCTACCATATCTGTATTTTTTATATCCAGAGCATATCTTAATCTAATTAATATATCATCATTACTCATACTCATTGTTAACCCTCCTAAAATATTGACTATTTGCACAGCAGTCAAAGCGTATTCTCTAAAACACTCCAAATTCCAGCCCTTATCATGTTAAATATAGGAGTATCACCAAGAATAGTCCTTAAGATTGTATCTCCAACAATACAAAAACCTGCCACTTTTAAGCTAATGCCATTAAATTAATACTTTAACACTTTAAAGACATGTTTTATAGTTTTACCTGAATTAATATTTATCCCACCATCAAATGATCCTTAATTTTTTACACTCTTAACATAAAAAATGAAAGAGAGCCTATCTAAAAAGACAGGCTACGCTTTATAAACATTGGCGAAATTTATTCCTATTGAAATTTATTTCTTTTTATCTTCCTTGCCATGGTTCACATTATAACGACTTCCACCATTGATACCCTTAGAAAACACATTCCTGAGAGCAGAATTGAACCAAGACGTTTCAGGCCAAATATCATTATTCATGTGCCGGATGCAGAAGGGTTTATCGAAAATGAGTGGGTGGGAAAGGTGCTGACAATTGGCGGCCACGTCCAGCTAAAGATTTTGCAGCCGACACAGCGTTGTGTGATGACGACTCTTGCGCAAGGAGACCTTCCGAAGGACTCCAATGTGTTAAAGTCGATTGTCAAAAACAATGCCGGCAGTTTCGGTGTTTACGCATCTGTTGTAAAGAACAGCGAAAATCGAACAGGAGATTCCATTCACATTCATTAAAAGTATCAAATAAAATCACAGTAAACATCCAAAAGCGCCTGCCTCTTTTGGGTGTTTTTCTTTATTGCTTTCTTCTTACGTTTCATTTCATTGCTGTTCATTCCGTTCAGCTGCAAATTCATCCAAGCCGTCCTCATCTTTGTCATCATTCGGCTCCATCTTGGAAAGGATGTTAAACAATTTGTCATAAGCAACCGAATAATGGTTCATCATCGTGTTAAAACTTTTCTGAGCTAGGTTTTCGCTAATCCATTTGCTGGGCACCCTATTTAAATAAATATGCTGGCCCCTTTGTTTTTACCGTGTCTTCTAAAATTTGAGGTGTCACTGTCATAAAAGCGATTCGTTCAATGAGCCCCTGCGCAATTCGCCGCCGATCTTTCGGCAACTCCCTGAAAATATTGTTAAGATTTTCAATCTCCTGCTGAATAAGTCCATCCCGCTTTTTATTTGCCAATTTTCCCATACTTTCAACCATACTCCTATGATTGCCAGAAAAAGTGGCGCCCCCATCAATCCTGCGCGGATGACCAATTCACTATTGTCCCCGCTCCCGGATCGGCAAGCTCAATTTCCTCAACTACTTCACGCAATTGTTGTGCATGGCTGATCACTTCCCCCGTTTTAACGTTTGGGGTTGTTTCTACAAACGTACTGATCCCTATCTCCATTAACAATTCCGCCTGGATTCGTGATGATTTTTGCGAAAGAAGAGCGGATTTTTTAGTTCATGCTTCATACTAATATCAATTTACTTTAATATATCCCACATTCGAAATTTATTCATTAGGAAGGAGTTTTGAAATAAAGTGGTGAATTCCTAATTTGTGGTGAGTTCTCGTATAAACTCTAGCCTGGAAACCAAGTCCAGAAAGCACAAAACAAGATTTACTGAAAATTTCGAGTACACTAGAGTTTTAAGAAATTATAATAATTTCATGATATCCTGCTTAATAGACTGAACCCGATTTATTAAAAAATTTAAAAACAAGAGAGAAAGGAAAGTTTTAATATGACTCAAAATAAATCAGCTGAAATTAACGCGGATGGATCCTTTAAACGCCAAGTGAATCGATTTACTACACCTTTTGGGAATAAGCCTGATGAACTCCCAATTGAAGCGGGGCGATATCGTCTCCTATGGTCAGCTGCTTGCCCATGGGCACATCGCTCTGTCATTGTTCGAAAAGTTCTGGGATTGGAAAATGCCATCAGTTTAGGAACTGCAAGTCCAATGCGTCCAAGACTGCCACATGTGGATTGGGAATTTTCGTTGGATACAGACGGATCAGATCCAATATTAGGCATTCAATACATGAGTGAAATTTATAATAACTCTGATCCAAACTATTCTGGTCGGCCTACTGTGCCAGCAATTGTCGATATCAAGTTACGAAAGGTCGTCAATAATGATTACTTTAAACTAACAAACTATTTGGAAATAGATTGGAAACCACATCATAAGAAAAATGCGCCTGATTTGTATCCAGAGCCTCTCCGCCAAGAAATTGATGCACTCAACAAAATCATTTTTTCTGATGTAAACAATGGCGTATACAAATGTGGGTTCGCACAATCACAGGAATCTTATGAAGCTGCCTATGAAATGCTCTTTAACAGATTGGATGAATTCGAACAATGCCTATCCAAACAGCGATTTTTATTCGGAGATACTATTACAGATTCAGATGTTAGGCTATACACGACACTTGCCCGTTTCGATGCAGCCTATTTTACAGCCTTTAATACGAATCGGAATTTAATTCGCGAATTTCAGAACTTATGGGGCTATGCACGCGATTTATATCAAACACCAGGGTTTGGGGACACAACAGATTTTGATGCGATTAAAAGACATTATCATTTATCCATTACGATTTCACCCGAAAAGGCAGAAGCAAATATTTTACCAAAAGGTCCTGACCTATCAGGCTGGAATTCGGAGCATCATCGAGATGTTTTAAGCAGGCAAGAAGAAAAGTTCCTCATTCATTAAAATTAAAAGTATCAGGAGATGATAACGAGATGAAGAAAATAGAGATTCGTGATGCAGAAAAAGAGATGTATCAGTCCATTCGTGAACAAAGAATTGACGCTTATCGGGAGTACATCGAGGTTCTTCCAGCAGATCATTGGAATGCTTTAAAAAAGGCCATTTCTTCGACTGTTGATGAACACGAAGGAGTGGAATTGATTGTTGCCATGTTCCACGAAAAAATTGTTGGAAGCGTTGCTTTATTCCCAGCCAAAACGAATGCCTATGAGGGGTATATCGGCGAACTGGACTATCCTGAAATCCGTATGCTTGCTGTAGCTTCGGATGCCCGGGGCCAGGGGGTGGCATCCGCACTGATTTCTGAATGTATAAAACGTTCGAAGGCAAAAGGATTCAACTCGATCGGACTACATACTGGGGAATTTATGAAAAATGCCATCGATTTATATGAAAGGGCTGGATTTGAACGCTTGCCCCAATTCGACTTTGAACCAGCCCATGACGGCATTATTGTAAGAGCTTATCAACTAAATTTTACAGACCAGGCGTAACTTCGGCTCGTTTCTTTATAATGGCTTATGCTCAGCACTTGAATTAAATATTAATGATTCCCAGTTGAAGTAAGGAACCAAAACTCTGCATATAAAGATTCCTTTTCAGAGTATTTTTCAGGCCGCAAAGATGGATTTGCGAAAAAATCAAAGAATTTATTAAGTATGATCAACCAATAAATCCTCGGGAGTTGGATGGTTGGATGAAGATTTTACTGCACGACAATCATATAAATACATTTATAACGATCCCGAGTTAGAATTGTCGCTGTTCTAGCAAAGAATATTTATAATAAGTAAAAGCCGTACCCGCATAATGACTGACTGATACGGCTTTTACTTATTGGTTACGCTTAAGCAGCTGATCTTTTATAGCTCTAGCTTTTCCCTTCACACTCTCTGTCTCTTCTTTCAAAAGTTCCATTTTTATACCCTCGGCAAAAGCTAGGACTTATATTAAGTCCCCTTCCCGTACGTTGGAATCAAATTTTTCAACTGATATTATCTCTTCAACCGATTTGTCTTCATGCCATAGCAGCTTTGCTGTTGTTGAATGACAAGAAAGTTGCTTAAGGCTTTCTGATTATTGCCTTTGAAACTAGGGCTTTTTCGTCTTCGTCTAACCGTTTTAATGTGTCGGATCAGTTGTTTTTTCCAAGATGTCGCACATATCTTTTGCTACACACCAAATTTTTTCTCCTTTAGTGATGGTTCCAACCTGGCTGACGCTATAATGAAAGACTTTTTGTAGCTAATTCGTTTTATAACTTATTTTTGAATTTTACACAATGTTAATTATGTGTATTAAAATGACCTAGATTTTGTTCAAGATATTATGGTTACACACTGTGAACACGGGGATGCATGAAAGGAAACGATTTATCATATAAGGTATGGCGTCTTCTGAATTATAAGGAAGACGCTTATCTTGCGTATGAATTTCCAACCCCAATCTCCGTATTTAAACTTTCCACTTTAGATACTAGCCACAATACCGTTTGATACCTTCATATCATTGTACACGGAAGAAAGAGTTAAACTTTTAAGTTATAACACCATTCATTTTAATGAATGAAAAAAGCCGATATCCCAGTTGCAGGCCTTGTAAATCTAATATTAAGATTTTAAAAATTCCTAAAGATTGAGTAAATCTATCAATTTCTTCACTTTAATACATTATGATGAAAAAGTTAGTTGAAAAATGAGAGGGGCATCATCAATGTTAATCAAACTAAGAAAACCAGTCATGGCACAAAAATTCATGTATACGAGTGCTTCTGTCGCATTAGGATTATCTCTATTTGCATCAACATCTGTATCTGCAGAAAGGAACGAGAACGAACGTACAGACAAAAAGCCTTCCTTTGAATTCGGGCTTATTACCGATATCCAATACTGTGATTGTGATACAGCGGGTGTACGCTATTACCGGAATTCGATAAGCAAACTGCAGGAAGCAACTGCTGAACTCAATCGGCATGATCTTAAGTTCACCGTACAGATGGGCGATATGATCGACCGGAACTTGGACAGTTTTCATACCATTCTTCCTTATTTCAACAAAATTGAAGGTCGCAAATATAATGTGCTCGGCAACCATGATTTCGCAGTACCAACAGACCAAGTGGTTGACATTTTGGGTATGAAGAATCAATATTATGACTTTACTGAAAAAGGCTGGCGTTTTGTCGTGTTAGACACCAATGACCTGAGCCTGTATGCAAATGAACCAGGTTCCGCGAAATATCAACAAGCCGAAAAGATGTATAATCAACTAAAGGCGTCGGGAGCGGAAAATGCTCAGACCTGGAATGGTGGAGCAGGCTCCGAACAAATGATATGGTTACATAACGTTCTGAAAAAATCGGTTAAAAAGAATGAAAAAGTCGTGGTGATTGGGCATCACCCGGTATACCCAGCCAATGAGCACAATGCATGGAATGACGCTGAAATCATGCGGGAACTGGAGTCTGCGGGCAATGTAGCGGCTTACTTCAACGGGCATAATCATGCAGGCAATTACAGTGAGAAAAACGGAATCAAATATGTGAATTTCCGAGGCATGCTGGATACACCCGATACCAATGCCTACTCTGTAATCAAAGCATTCAAGGATCGTTTAGAAATTGATGGTTTTGGCCGGGAGCCGGACCGCACAATCAAGGTGAATACTATCCACGAACACGATCAAGAGCAAAATGAAAATGACGAACATTAATAAATAGCATCGTTTTCTAGAACTAAAACAAACCAAAGAGGCAAGCGGAAATCCGTGAGCCTCTTTGGCTTGTTTACCCTAACAATTTCAAAGTATTTTATTTTCTAGCTCTGTTATGCAGAATAGCGAATCATGAAAGGCTTGAGTACGTATAAACTTGCTGCTCTTGTAGGCGTTTCTCAAAGCTGCCTCTCACAATTAGAAAATGGTAGAAAAGATAAGCCCCCTTCCCCGGAGATCATCAGAAAGATGTTCAATGCTTTGGAAGTGGATTATTTCGAGTTAATGAGATTGGCCGGTTATATGGATCCTGTGGGAGCGCCAAGCGAAAAAGATATCCCGATAGATCATTCAGACCCTGCTTTTTACGAAAAAGCAGCAAAAAATATGAGAGAGAATGCAATTGAATTTTTGGTTAACGATCGTAAACTGAAATATAATTCTGACCCCATTGCGGTTTTACTAAGCAATAATTCCCTTCAAAAAAAGCTTTATAAAGCGATTCGATCAATTTAAAAAATTTCTATTGAGGAAATCAGCAAACGCCTTAAATATGAGCGCTTTTCCATTAGTTTGCTTAATCAAAACCTTTCCCCTGCTGTACAATAGTAGGTATAACGCAACCTGAAAAATTCGAGTTTCCTCCATAATAAAAGTCCATATGGCCTCAACAACTCGCCACATGGACTTTTCGGTTTCCATAGCTGCTCACTACAAAATAACGAAAGGTTTTTTGCCTAAATACGAAATCCATACAAAGTCCATACCTGCAAAATCCACAAAAATTTCGCTGCCTGTATGAAGGAATCTCATGCGTATAAACTTGTCACCATAAACCTATGTAGGTTTAATAATTAAGAACCACTGCTATACTCTCCTGTCGTTTCTATCGCAGCCTCCCAATTTGGAAAATGATACAATGCATTTTTCATTAGCTCTGGATGTGACTTTTTTATTTGTTTTTTCCGAAGCTGTTCTCCGTCTCTTTGCTTTAGTTCAGAAATTTGATTCATAACTTCTTCAATGCTCATACTTACTTCCATTTCCTTACCTCCCTTCCCTGACTTGTTTTTATTTTCCCCATAATATTGGAGAGTCATACTCGGTTATTCCAGTAAAGTTGAATTCTATATAATGCCTTGTACAATCGTAAAGACAGACTCCCCCTGTAGAACGATTTGGTCATTCAATTCTGTTTAGAAAAAAATATATGGCATCGATCTCCTCAAATATAAATTAGACAATAATAAAAGACGATTATGATTGGCATAATCGTCCTTGGTGAGAATATAATCACTTAATTGCCTTGCTAACTTTAAGCTTCTTTCCTTTGATTGTTGTTTTTTCCATAGCCTCTAAGACTAATGACCCTTTACCATTAAGAATATCAACATATGACAACTGATCCTGGATGGTAATAATACCAATATCATCTGCTGTTACTCCAGGAATTTTCGCAATCGTTCCAACAAAATCTACAGCTCGAAGCTTCTTCTTTTTTCCGCCGTTGAAATGGAGTTTCATGATATCCTTGTTTATTCGTGCCGTTTTATTGTTTTTCACAACCCGGCGGCCACTCACTTTTTCCTCGAAAGCGTTTTTTCCTCTAGCTACTTCCTGTTGCGTCGGTGCTTCCCTTGTAGGTATTTCAAAGCCAATGTATTTTTCAATTGCTTTAAGGAATTTGCTCTCATAAGGAGTCGCAAACGTAATCGCTTTTCCTTTATTGCCAGCACGCCCCGTTCTGCCTGTTCGGTGGACATAGCTCTCTTTTTCCATCGGAACGTCATAGTTGATTACAAGTGTCACATTATCAACATCGATTCCCCTCGCAGCTACATCGGTCGCCACAAGGTAACGGAAATTCCCCGTTTTGAAGCCATCCATCACTGCAAACCGATCTTCTTGTTCGAGTCCCCCATGAAGTTTTTCGCAAGAATAGCCGGATTCTTCCAGTTCAGCAAACACTCTATTTACATGTTCTTTCGTTCTGCAAAAGATCATACAGCTATCTGGGTTTTCAACAACTGTAACGTCTTTAAGCAATGAAATCTTTTCTTCTTCTTTCACTTCCATTACACGATGTTTAGTCGCACTCGTAGTGATCCCTGCAGAAGCAATCTGAATATTAATCGGATTTTTCATATATTTATGGCAGAGATTTTCAACATCTTGAGGCAATGTAGCGGAAAATACCATCGTAACTCTAGTTGAAGGAAGTTTTTTTATGATCGCTTCTACTTCGTCGACAAAACCCATGTTCAGCATTTCATCAGCTTCATCTATAATCAGGTAGTTTATTTCGTCTAAAATTAATGTTTCTCTTTCAATATGGTCCATCACACGCCCAGGTGTACCGACGACGATATGGGTTTTTTGTTTCAATTCTTCTTTTTGTTTTGCAAAAGGTTCTTTGCCGTAAACCGCCATGGCTTTAATTCGTTTGAATCTCCCGATATTTGTTAAATCCTCTCGAATTTGAACGGCCAGCTCCCGCGTTGGCGTAAGAATTAATGCCTGGGGCTTTTTTTCCTCCCATTCAATTTTTTCGCAAACAGGGATACCAAAGGATGCCGTCTTGCCACTTCCCGTTTGAGATTTCACTACAAGATCCTGATTTTCCAATGCTCTTGGTATGACCTCGCTTTGAACCTCTGTAGGCGTTTCGTACTTTAACACAGTAAGAGCCCTTTTTATTTCATCGCCTAAATTATAATCATCAAAGCTTCTTTCACTCATGTATTTAACCTCTTTTTTTATATTATCCGACTTATTTATAAAATTCCTTAAAAAGAAATATTATATGCAAAATCTGACTAGTTTCATTATACTTAAAATGCCAGGCATACATACAGTTAAGATACCCAAAATAGTATGTAAACGTAAAAACCTGCCGGCTCACAAGCCATCTTCCCAAGGAATTTGTCCTGCTTTCATCTCCATTTATAATCAATGTGTTCGATCGGATTGTATTGATGAATGCGCTGAAATTCTTCGTTTAAAATTTACAGCTTTGTATTCACCTCCTCTACCGCAAATTTGTGAACAAGCATTTCCCGCTTCCACTCTTCTAAACCTGGATTTAATGAATTCATTTCGCCCTCCATCGTTCTTTTTCATAATAGAATTTTAGTGGGTTTACAGGTTTACTTCAAACAATGAAAGTGAAAAAAGATGAAAGGCTGACCGAAGATTTGAAAGCGTTTTCATTTTTAAGGATTGATAGTATGTATGTGGCCATACTTTGTGATTTAATAGGATATAACGACAACAAAAAGTAGGAGAGTGATAGAGATGACTTCTGCAACAATTGCTTCATTGTGGAGATATCCGGTCAAATCAATGATGGGTGAAGAAATAAATGCATGCGATCTAACGGAAAAAGGGCTGCTGGGAGACAGAGCCTTTGGCGTAATCGACCTATCATCAGGCAAACTGGCAAACGCGAAAAACCCACTTAAATGGCCGGACATGTTTCAATACCGGGCCGCTTTTACGGAGCCGCCCGAATTGACTAAGCCAATCCCGCCAGTGCGCATAACATTTCCAGACGGCCAGACAATGTTAAGTACAGATGAAGAGCAAGACGAAAAACTTACGGAAAGCTTTGGTCGAACGGTTCAACTGGCCAATCCGTCATCACATGATATCCAGTTTGAAGGCTATATACCAGAGGATATGAAAGAACTGGAAAACCCGGGAACGATTTTTACGCGCAATTCTCCTCAAGAAACGTTTTTCGATATTGCCATGGTTCACATTATCACGACTTCCACCATTGATACCCTTAGAAAACACATTCCTGAGAGCAGAATTGAACCAAGACGTTTCAGGCCAAATATCATTATTCATGTGCCGGATGCAGAAGGGTTTATCGAAAATGAGTGGGTGGGAAAAGTGCTGACAATTGGCGGCCGCGTCCAATTAAAGATTTTGCAGCCGACACAGCGTTGTGTGATGACGACTCTTGCGCAAGGAGACCTTCCAAAGGACCCAAATGTGTTAAAGTCGATTGTCAAAAACAATGCCGGCAGTTTCGGTGTTTACGCATCCGTTGTAAAGAACGGCGAAATTCGAATAGGAGATTCCATTCACATTCATTAAAAGTATCGTATAAAATCATAGTTTTTCAAATTTCATATCATGAAATAGTCTCAACCATTTCTCGGCCAGGCACTTGCTCTGGCTGTTTTTTGCATTAAAAGCCTATCGGCCGAATAAGATGACAGCAGGGAGAAGGAAGGCACGGTTAGCCCTTTTCTTCTTCCTCTACATATTAAACGAACTATTAACTAAAACCCTTATCTTTCCACTGACCAAATTGGGTCGTTTCGCCCTTTGTGTCATAATTATCCATAAAGAGGTGTTTATCATTGATTTTCTTTGAACAATTATTTCCATCAAAAGAATAAAGCCTTGAAAAACAATGGCTTTCTTTTAAATTCCTCTTAAAACCTTCATAACATATGGCGAAATAGCCATCGTTCAAGTGAAGCCCAATACCCGCTAAATAATAATAATCCGTTGCGTTTTTTTACATCTTTCAATAATTTCAATTCCAATCACCCTTTTACCAATAGCGAAATTGAGTTCTTCTAACTTGTTCTTTTCCCAATTAAGTTTTAAATCTGTTCTATACCAAGAAAGGTCTTGGGAAACAAGGATTTTATCAAACGTAACAGCGTATTCATCTGTTTTATATGCACATAATTCTAATTGGCAATCTTCAAAACAGATAATCACGGGACAATCATTAAACTATTCATCTTCATCTTGTTCCCAGACAACCCATATTTCTTGTACATTTTCACCAATCAGAGCTTCAAGTTTAGTTCTGCTGATCATATATAGAAGTGGTCAAGTATGGGGTGATACCTGACTTTAGCAATGCGCTAGTTTATTACAGAGCAGACGGAAAATTTGCTACGGTAAGAGCACTAACTCTATTTTCCGATGTTCCAGTGAGTAAATCACAATATAGTGTCACTTGGACTGTGTTTTTAAGCAACCGTACAATTTATCAATGCCATACTCCTTTTGCTGTAAATTGCCGCTGTTCCCCGTTAAGAAATCGAACATCAATAGCGGCTTGTTGTGGATTTGCCTTTACTTCAACAATATTTCCAAGCCCATAATGGTCACGCTCACTGTTTTTTAACGATGATAAGTGCTTTTGATGCGCTTGAATGAACAGACTGCGTTCAGCATCGGTTAGATTTTCATATCCTTGAATCGGTGTCACGCTGTTTTCCTCCTCTAATTTAAATACGTTTCGAATAGACGGCGCCCGGCCATAAGCTGTACGGCGTCCGTTTTGCCGCATGCTTGAATTAGTTCCATCACTCCAAGAATCTCTCCGGTAAGCTTCTCAGCAGCTGATATACTTAGGAACGGTTCACGCCGCATCACCGCCTGACTTCCCTTCCGCTCTGAGCCGCTCTCGTACTTCTTCCAGACGCTTTTTAAAAGCCGCGTCTTTTGCCTGCTGTTCTTTTTTACTTAGTGGTTTCCGTCCTGGCTGGAACATATACATGCCCGATCCTGATACGTCACTTGGCGGATGCTGCTGCTTTGTAAAAATGATTGTGTTTTCGTTACCCATGTTTTCTCAGCCTTCAGTCCTGACCTTCCGCGTCCATCAGAAACTTTTATTTTTCATCACTGCACTGCCCGATCAGCCGGCTGGCAGCTGCGTAACCGACCTTGTCAGTAAATGTGCCGCGATCCTCATTACTGTTAAAAACAATCGGCATCTGTTTTCGATACCGCTCATTGATAATCTGGCAGTACATCGTTTCGCGTGCTTCGGTCCAGCTCGTTTTACCGATGTCATCCCAGATTAGGACGTCTGCCTCCGGTAATGATGCAGAATAAATTTACGTAATCAAGCGCCATCTTTTTCATTTCAAATTGATATCTCGTGTTTGTGACATAGTTTTCAAAATTCGCTTTCTGGAACTCGTCTGAGGTCATCGACTGCTTAAAACGGCACTTCCAGGCTTTCCGCTCCTTGCATTCGCAAAAAGTGGCAACGTCATACCCTTTTTCGTCTTTACCAAGAATCACTTCCGTGTCTTTGCAAATCGAGCATTCATACTTTTGATGGCTCACTCTTCAATGTTATTTTTTGATTGAGATGTTTTATTTATGAAAAGGAGGAGAAGATATGAAGGCTTTTTTTGTGGGAATTGGTATTGTTGTAACAACTCTTCTTATTTCAGTTTTCTCGGACGATTTGACTCTCCTCTATAAAATTACAGGAGGGGTGGCTATAGCATCATTGGTAATGAGTGCTTCGATTTCCGGGGCATTTATAGACGGAGACAGGTTTGGGGGAAATGTACTTTCTGAAATAAAAGAGGACAGAAAGGAAAGATTCATCTTAACTAATAGGCTGCTATTAATTGGATTACCTAATGCTCTTACTGCAATACTTGTTTATTTCTTGATGTAAATATTTCCGATAATCTAGAGAGTCAAATAGCAATGCCTTAAAGTTCAAAGGGATATTTTGATCTATTATCTCCGTAAATGTGATTAATCTTTCAGAAGGATCCATTCTTTCTATTAAGCTAATCGAAAGCTTAACAATCTCTATCCATAAGGATTTAAGCATAAAATTTATTAAAAAGCCGTACCAGTGTAATGACAGATACGGCTTTTTTCATGCTTGAAGGAAAAAAGGATGCAAAAGCCGGTCCTCTATTTATCACAGGATCGTCTTTTCTATGTATGTTAAAGTTGTTATAAATTTCCTAGTGCTAGTATGACAAGTAAAATTGAAACACCTATCCTAACTATAGATTTAATTTAAACGGGCAGTTTTTGAGCGGAAATATAACAAACAGAATTTTGTGAATTTATGCGGACGTCTCCAAAGCCATTATTCACCAATAATTGCTCAATTTCAACAGGATCAACAGCTTTAAAATCGCTGGTTCTTTTCATTTTCTTCAGTTGTTCTCTCAGCGTAAAAGTAATAAAAATGGTACCATTTGGAGAGAGAACCCTGTTAATTTCGTTAATTCCTTTCTGAACATCTGGCCAAAAATAAATCGTGTGAACGGTAAAAACTTTGGAAAAGGACGAGTCTTGATAAGGGATTTTCCCCACACTTCCTTTCCTTATATCAACGATATTATTACGGCCAAGAGAACGATTCATTTTTTTTGCTTCCCTTACCATAGAGGAAGAAATATCAATTCCACATATTTTTTTCGGTTTATTATTTTTCGCAATATGATTAATCATTGTTCCATTTCCAATTCCAATTTCAAGAAGATAATCATTCTCTTGTATGTTCATCTGTTTGATTGTCCCTAGATTTTCTTTATGATTGCCTATTGCCATATAAGCACCTATCAAGGTAGAAAAAATTCCTCTTGGCTTACTTAATTGTTTTCCTAGCCACCTATCCAATATCGTCATAAAACAAAATCTCCTAACTATTTGAATTTTTTAAAACTGAAAATTTAGTCTTTAAAAAATAGGCCTCCTCTACACCTGATAAAAAAAGATAGATGTTTATTGGAGACACAATACACTATATGTTCATTCTTTGTTTCTTTATACGTCTTATGCCTTCGTAAATATTAAATATCGCCACGACAATAAACAGCCAAAAAAAGGTATCACCATAGCTTCTATAAGCGGCAATCGTCCAAATTAAAGCTATTATGAAAAATAAGATACTTATCTTTGGAGTAGATTTCTTATTCAAGCAGCATTCCCCCCTTAAAAACAATATATCAAACTTATGTAAAAAAATGTTGCTATTTCAGCAAAAGAAAAAGAACCCATTTCTGAGTTCTTCTTATAGCCAGCTTCTTCAACTCAAGCATCCGTTAGTTTAAGTAGAATTATTCGTATATTTACCTTTTATAATTTCTCTTTCTCTAATGACTTATTGGCCGGTGCAAACCAGCCGAGTAGAGCAATACCAACTAATACTCCATAGAAGATCAGAGTCCAAACGGTGCTGTGTGGGAAATGATGATCTAAGACACCAATGTCCTCGTGGGCAAGAGTAATTACAGCAAGTTTGACACCGACCCAGGCAACAATTGCATAGGCCGTTGTTTCCAATGCTGGACGTTGATCAAGAAGTTGCACAAACCATGTTGCGGCATACTTAATCAAGATAAGGCCAGCAATCCCTCCAAGAACAACTACAATAAACTTTCCTCCATCCATGCCGCCGAAATTACCGAGCGGTGAATCCGGAAGACCAAGGGCAATAGCAACCGCAGCTAAAATCGAATCAATTGCAAAAGCAAGATCGGCTAAACCAATCTTCCCTACTGTGGGCCAGAAACCTTTCCCTGCGGCTACCTCTGCTTCCTCTTCAACCTCCTCACGAATATTCTCATTTTCTTTCCCGAACCGGGCCTGAATGACATGCTTTAAGCCTAAGTAAAGAAGATAAGCTGCTCCTATCGCCTGTACCTGCCAGACGTTTGCGATAAAAGAAATTGCAAAAAGTGCAGCAAATCGGAAAAAGAAGGCCATAATGATTCCGTAATTTATAGCTTTTTTCTTCTGATCTTCGGGTAAATGCTTGGCTATAACTGCCAGCACAAGGGCATTATCAGCCGATAACAACCCTTCTAACCCGATTAAAATTAACAATGCCCATGCATACTCCAGCCAGATTGACTCCATCCTCATCTTTCCTTTCTAAAACTTAAAATATGATGTAAAAGTTTCGCTAACAATAGTATTACCCTCATAACCCTTGAATTACCCCCAGTTACTCACTACGTTCGTTGAACGTGGGGGATTCCTAAGTACAGAAACCTATTGGCTCCTAATTCATTAGGCTACACCCGTCAATTCCGACGGTTGGCAGTACAAATGACTTTGCAGCAAGTCTCCTGCAGTCAAGCAAGTGGTCTTAATGCGAGATGGCTAACTCATGAATATTCCGAGAAGCATTGATGTCTGCATTTTCAGAATGGCCGCAGGAGACACAAATAAAAGCCGCCTGTGTTTGACGGTTTTCTTTCGCTGTGTGCCCGCATGAATGACACTTTTGGGACGTGTGGCGGGGATCAACCGCAATGACCTGCCTGCCATACCATTTCGCTTTGTATTCCAGCATCGTGCGGAACTCAGACCAGGAAACTTCACTGATGGCTTTCGCTAATTTTTGGTTCTTCAGCATGCTTGATACGTTCAGATCCTCAATTCCGATCACATCGTGGTTTTTGATGATTTCGGTGGTGATTTTCTGCAGATAGTCCGTCCGTGCATTCGCAATCTGTTCATGAAGACGAGCCACCTTGACACGCTGTTTCTGCACATTTTTTGCCTCTGCCAACGGTCTTTTCTGCTGAGTGGCTAGACACTGCCGCCGGGAAAGAATACGTTGTGCTTTTGCCAGTTTTTCTTCTAATCTGCGAAAAAACGTTGGATTCTTGTACACTTTTCTATTCGACAGAATAGCAAAATCTTTTAAGCCAACATCAATGCCAATAGTGGAATCTGTTTTTGGCAGGTCTTTCACTTCCGTTTCTACAAGAAAGGAGACAAAATACTTGCCGGATGACGTTTTTCGCACCGTTGCATTTAAAATACGGCCCTTCACTTCACGGCTATTCGCAAATCGAACCCAGCCCAATTTCGGCAGTTTCAACCGGTTCCCGGCAATGCTGACTTCAGGATTTTGGTTCTTCTTTTCAATGTTGGTCGTGTATGATTGCACGTTGTTCCGTTTGTTTTTAAACCGGGGTGCCTCATTTTGTTTCCTGAAATAACGATCAAACGAATCCACAAGATTCTTTAAAGAGGACTGCAACGCATGCGAATCTACTTCTTTCAGCCACTCCAATTCTTTTTTCAGCTGAGTAAGATGCGAAGAACAGACATTAAAAGAAAGCCCTCTTCCAGTTGTTTTATACGTTTCGTTCCACAAGGATAAAAAGCGATTAAATACAAAACGGCTGGAGCCTATTGTTTTGGCAATCAATATTTCTTGTTCTTTGGACGGATATAATCGAAATCGATACGCTTTATTGACCTGCAACGCCAAACACCTCCATCCATCTTTTTATTATCACTATTTATAAGGATTATTTTATCGAATTTGGAATAAAAAACAAAGGCTGTTGCTTCACAAACCGACATTCACCCCGCCACTTATCATCGGGCTTTGCCCTTCACATGATTGAAGTGGGGGTACTCTTCCGGTAAAATTTGATAGAATACGGCTTTATTCTTAGACATTTTCTCCTCTCTACTCTATTTATTATAATTTCAACAAAAACAAAAACAATTGCAACTGTAACAGTTCCTATTTATCCCAAGGCGCCAGTACACTAGTACATTGTTATGGTCATCTTATTTCCTCGTGATCTTTTTGACTATACCATAAAACATGGTGTGTTGCAGACAGCAAACTCCTCAATCCTTTGCCGGCCCTGCATTACACCGGATTCTTCTTTTCACTGCACTCTTCAATAATTTATGTTTCACTGAAAAGAACAAAAAAATCGGCTACCCTGAAAATACCCTTCTCTGTTAAAGAGCGTTGTTGATTTTCTTGTTAAAATAAAGGCACATGTTAATCTAAGAAGGGAAAAACGGCGGGAGAAAGAAATAATTCTCCCGGAAACAAAAAGAAGAAAAAAGTTTATAACATCTTAGCTGCTCGATTTTGTTGTTCTGCAAGCTTTAGCGAGGTAAAAGGCCATGAAAAACGACAGTCTTTTGCATTTTTTTAACAATGTATGATTAAAATGAGAATTGTAACATACATTTAAGTATAAGAGTTTAACAGAGAGAGGACGATAGATATGATTGTCAAAAAACGAAATGGCTGGTACCAAGCAGGCAATCATTTTGCGAAATGGACGGAAGAATCCATCTATACCGTAATACGGGTCGGCACGGCAAAAGGAAAGCCTTACGTCCAATGGTATGACAGCGTTAACATAGCGAATGCAACACCTGATTTCTTTCATCAAAATGGAAGTTATGAAGAGTATACAAAACAACAATCTGATATTGAGAAAGCCGTTTATCTTACCGTCCACTCACTTGATTACAATTCGTGCGTCACCTGTCGTGGCAATAAAGAAGTTGGGGAGATTTTGATTGAGGAGAATGTTTTAGCTGAAGACGACGTTTTCGATTTTGTTTGTTAGAATACAAATAAAATCGAAAATTGCACAGATTGAGTGTTATTATTCCCGTCTTCAAAAATACAAGTAAATTGAAACAGCCTTGGAGGGGCTTGATAAAGCGAAGTCTACGATCACGGATTATCTTACCTTTGCAAAACCCTCAGTAGAAAACGTAAAGATATTGGACCTTCCTAAGGAATTAACAAGTATCAAAAATTTTATTGAACCTTATGCCGCTATAAATAATGTGAAAATTGAAATGAGTTTAGAAGAAACCATTTATAGTGCCGGTGAAAAGGAAAAACTTCATCAGTGCCTTATAAATATCGTGAAAAATGGTATTGAAGCTATGCCTCAAGATGGAAAATTAAAAGTCGAGCTAAAACGCTTTAAAAGCAATGCCGTAATTACTATAGCAGACACAGGGATTGGCATGAATGAAGAACAACTTGAGCGTTTGGGCAGTGCCTTTCTTCACAACAAAAGATATAGGAACTGGACTTGGCACGATGGTTGTCTACAGTGTTGTGAAAGCTATGGGTGGCCAGATATATGTTGACAGCACTCCAGGAAAAGGCACAAGCTTTACTGTCCTGCTTCCAACAGTAGAAGGATTAGACACAGCCAATTGAAGAAACTATATAGCGGTGTTGATCTCTTCCTTCTTCTGAAAAGGGGTGCCAGCAAATTAAAAAAATAATTTTTCTCAAACCAGTCCTTTTTTAGGACTGGTTTTTTCTTTCTCTGACAATTATTAAAGATGCAGGAGTGGCAGGCCAAAAGCTTTGCTCTGCACTTTTGTATCCCGACTTTTTCGCTCGAAAAACTCGACTTAACCGATAACAAGAAATCAGCCATCAGCATCATTGCCCAGACAATTGGTGTTGAACCGGATTTTGCAGGAGAATGGCTTGAACAATGGCTGCTTCAATGTTCTATGGTTTATTACGGAAACTAGTGTCCCTCTTCCCTGCTTACATTGTTCCAGCAATAGTAATAAGGTTGAGTATTAAGTAATCCATAAGTGGAAAAGAGATCGAATAAAGTAGCGTTCTTTAGAGCATGAACATAAGAAGGATACGATCCGCCGCAATACGCATGATATACATGAATCAAATATACGGAACCATATCAATCCATTCTTTAAAACATAGCATTAAAGGATTCAACTCCGCTCCTATATCAACGATTCTTAAATAGTCTTCATGCAGCTCAATATAGCAAGAAAACGATTGAAATCGTATATGGTACGATGTATAACGCTCTCAATAAAGCCGTTACGCTGCGAAAGCTGAAAACCAATCCTTGTTGAAAGGGCTACGATAAAAGGGTTGTGAAAGAAAGAGAAGTCCAATTGGTGCTGCACCCCTAAAGTTAGAGTTAAAAATCTAACTTTAGGGGTGTTTTTTCTATGGTGAAATACAGCGAAGAAT